>PKWS01000298.1 GCA_003132105.1 Desulfosporosinus sp. | reverse complement strand
GGTCCAGTTTTTCTTGGGCCACTAAAGCCTGTTGCATCAGCAAGCATCCACCATAGAGTTCAGCTGTAATCCGCAAGATTCTCGTACTATACAACGGAACCAGCCTGATATTTTCCTTAAAGTAACCTAAGACGGTACCCATGAGTTCCTGATAAACCAATAATGCTTTACTCAGAACCTCGAACTCACGAGCAAAGGTTTTATGATTCTGGTTTGCTTGGACGAAGGTAGCCATCTCCATCAACCATTCCTTGAAGACACTGCCTTTATCCAGACTCCACTTGCGACCGACAAGGTCCATTGACTGAATGAAATTAGTGCCCTCCCAGATGGAATAAATCTTGACATCCCTGGCTTGACGCGCCACAGGATATTCCTCGGTAAACCCGTAGCCTCCGAAGACTTGAATGGCTTCGGTAATCATCAACCACCCCTGGTCAGAGCAATACGCTTTAATTAAAGGGGTGATGACCTCAATGGAGCGTTTAGCTGCACTAATATCTGCCGGATCATCCCCGAATTCGATTAAGTCCAAATAGTAGTAGCCCTTAAAAATCATGGCTCGCATTGCTTCCAACGTGGCCTTCTGCGTGAGCAGCATACGACGGATATCTTCATGTTGGATGATAGGTACCCTACTGCCTTTGGGATTGTGAATAGGTCGACCCTGAATGCGTTCCTTGGCAAAATGAACTGCATTATTGTACGCAACAGTTGCCACGGCAAGCGCGCTGTGCCCAGTATCCAACCGTGATCCATTGATCATCTTAAACATTTGGGTCATGCCCTGCCCAACCCCTTTTTCATCCGGCGGGCTGCCTAACAAGATGCCGCGACATTGACCCTCTTCTCCAAAGCTAAGCACTGCCGTGGAGGAACCCTTGATGCCCATCTTGTGTTCTATGCCAACAGTCGAAACATCATTGGATTCTCCCAGGTTGCCGTCTTCCTTGACCCAGACCTTTGGTACAATGAATAACGACAGTCCTTTAGTACCTGGGGCCGCTCCATCCGCTCTGGCTAGCACCAAGTGAATAATATTTTCCGTGAGATCATGATCCCCTCCGGTGATAAAGCATTTTGTTCCCTTAACCTTGTATATTAATGGGTTATCTGTGGGATAGGCCTTGGTCGTCATATCCCCTACATCTGAGCCGCCACCAGGTTCCGTTAGGCACATAGTCCCTTCCCAAATACCCTCAAACATTTTGGGGGTGTAGAGGGCAATCTGTTCGGGTGAGCCAAACGCCTTAATTACGGATGCTATGCCACCACACAACCCAACATATGGAGAAATAGATGGATTAGCGGCAATAATATACTCACGAACAGCTTCGTTCAAAATCTCAGGAAGGACACCCTCTCCTTCAACGTCGCTGTTGCTGGAACCCCAGCCATTTTCTTGAATAAACTTGAAGGCTTTATGGAAGGAAGGGGGAACTGTAACTTTTCCATTCTTAAAAATCGCCCCGATTGTATCACCGTCATCGTTAGTAGGTGCAACGATTTCTCGACTCATTTTTAA
Source organism: Desulfosporosinus sp. (assembly GCA_003132105.1). GTDB lineage: Bacteria > Bacillota > Desulfitobacteriia > Desulfitobacteriales > Desulfitobacteriaceae > Desulfosporosinus. The sequence continues at coordinate 10,067 of PKWS01000298.1, read as the reverse complement.
GGATTGATCAAGTATTCCATCGACATCTTCAATATTGAGATACTCTTGAAAATGTTTTAAACCCAAGATTTTCTTTCCATCTAACCATTCTTTGATGATAAATTTGTGATCACGGTTAGTGTACATAAACTTACTGGCCATAAAGGTTCCTCCTTTTAGTTATTTCTTTTTTGATCTTGGTTTCATTCCTGCGATTGCCCTGACAATATCCTTCTTGGACTCCATGTCATACTGGGAGGTTATGGCGATCTGTTCCATAATTGGGGATCCACCGCCATGATAAGCACCATACAGCGTGGCGCCTGCGGAGCTAGAAAGACCAAAATCGATGAAGTTCATCCAGAACTTAATTTGTTCTTCAATGGGAATCTTGGGATTGCGATTCAGGTACTTTTCCAACAGATTTTTGATTTCAGGGTTTGTCAGGTCATTTTCATAAGGGAACGTCGCGGGCATACCCCCTGCGATGTTGCACAGGATCTCTTGCTCATGGAACACGGCCTCACCGGTCAGGCACCTGCCCACGTTGGCATAAATAGAGTTTGGAATATAGCTACCTGGGCCATACGGCACAACCCCCAAACCGGGCATAAAAACTTCGGGCTTGCTCAGGGCGGAGGACGTGTAGCCAGCCGCATAGCCAAGTTCACCCGTCATGATTAGCTTAGACAGCATTTCGCGCACATGCGGGGTCTTTTCAATACCGTTAATTTCCGCTGCCAGGGCACCCATACCAATAACATAGTCGAGCATGGCAGGCTTACAGCCAGAATAGGAATGACGATGGAACAAAGCAAATAGCAGAGCTGTCATGCCACCGTGCTGAGTTTCCCCGCACAGAAACACGCGTTCCCAAGGAATGAAGCAATCATCAAAGATGACATAAGAGTCCGTGTAGCCGTATTCAATCCCCCTCTGATAAGTGTCGCGCTTACGATAATTGTGAAAGTGGACAATTTGCTTGACCCCTTCATAGTCTGACGGAACTGCAAAGGCCAGTGCATAGGCTTCCTCACCCTTTTGCAGGGCTCGGTTGGGTACTACAAGGATCTCGTCAGAAATGGAGGCTTCAGAGATATGGACTTTGCAGCCGCGGACGACGATCCCATCGCTCCGCTCCTCCACCACATGCACATACATATCAGGGTCATCCTGTTCGGCTGGCCGCTTCAAGCGCTCGCCCTTAGCGTCAGTCTGCGCGCAACTTACCACGAGATCTTCTTTCTGAAAACGTTCAAGCCACTTAAGCCAGTTGTCATGGTAGGCTGTTTTGGCTTTTGGGGACTTCTGAGCTTCGAAAGACACTGCATGGATTGCATTGGAAGCGTCAATCCCCATACACCGTTGAATGCACTGCCCAACCTTGTTCACTAAGAAACGAGTCATGTCTTGCTTTTTATGCAAGTCATCTGCGTTTTGGTGAATGTGGTTAAAGCGGTTGATGGTTTCCCCAGTGATGTGAGACGTAGCCGTGCAAAGGTCCTTACTAGCGGGGTCCCAGGCTGCATCAAACGTTAAGCCCATTACATTAAGGGCACCTTCTTGAAGTGGATCTAACCTATCAATCATTCCACCATTAAAGTAGAGGTTCCTTTTCATCTTACTTAACCCCTCAACATACTGAGCTCTGGTTCTCATAGTCATTCTCCTTTTTTAAATATTCGAAACCTAGTGTCTATTTCAAATAGTCTGATATAGATACTTAATGCAAATCCTATGCCAACTCTACGAAGATTAAGAAAACTTGGCTAGCTCCAAGTCTTCAAGTGCCTGCGGTCACCTTAGTCACACTTATACTTTCGACTAGTATAAAGAAACCCTCCTGACTGGATAACCAGTCCACAGAGGGTTTACTATGTATGAAATTAGATACATTACCAAGCTTTCTTTCTCAAATATAGTGCGTTAAGCGCACGCCTCCCCCAGTGAGTAATATTCGTTAATAATTACTGAGTACCTCAGTAATTATCCACTATTCTATTCCATATCTGAGTAACTTATCGTAAAATACCCGCCTAGAAAAACCCAAGGCCTTCATCGCATTGGTACGGTTGTTGTTATATGTATCCAAAGCGGACAATATTAGTTCCTTTTCTATTCTGGCGAGTATCTCTTTTACCGCGTAAGGCTTATCCTTAGAATTAGAGTCATCATCGTACGTGGGAACTATACGGGCGGGCAAGTGCTGAATTTCTATGATCCTCCCACCACATACGATACTTGCATGTTCTAATACATTTTGCAATTCCCGAATGTTACCTGGCCAGTCATACTCCTGAAAAAATCTCACCACTTTTGGAGAAAGGGTCAGCTCATGACCAACCTCTCGCGAGAATTGATTAAGGAATGTCTTAGCAAGTGTCAATAAATCATCCTTACGCTCGCGTAGCGGGGTCAGTGTGAGTGGAACGATATTTAGCCGGTAGTACAGATCAAGCCGGAAGGCACCTTTTTCAATCATGCTTTCTAAATCTCGGTTAGTGGCCGCGATCACTCGAATATCGACTTTGACAGTCTTACAACCACCTACTCGTTCAAACTCCTTTTCTTGCAATACACGTAACAACTTAGCCTGCATGGTGAGACTCATGTCCCCAATTTCATCGAGAAAAATAGTACCGCTATGGGCCAGTTCAAACTTACCAAGTTTGCCTCCCTTTTTAGCCCCCGTAAACGCTCCATCTTCATATCCGAACAGTTCACTCTCTATTAAATCTTCAGGCATTGCGGCACAATTCACCTTGATCATGGGCATATCCTTACGTCGGCTACTATTATGAACGGCCCTAGCTAATACCTCTTTGCCAACTCCACTTTCGCCGAGGATTAATACCGTACTATCCGTACGTGCTACCTTAGCCGCTAAAACTAAGGTTTCCTTCACTCGACTGTTTTGTCCCACATACTCCTTGAAGGACAGGGGCAGATGTTCCCATTGTTCTAACTGCTCTTTCAAATAATCCGCTACACCCTTTGTCTGCTGTAACTCACGATTTAATTCAACAACGTCAGTTATATTTTTGAAAATCGAAACACAGCCAATGATGTTGTTGCCATCGTATAAAAGAAATGAACTTCCTACCACATCGATACCTAGCGAATCCAAATAGTCTCCGCCGATTTGGTATGGCTTGCCCGTGCGCAGTACGTTAATTGCCGCAGCCTTCGGTTCAATTTTGTCTAATCTTCGCCCTAAAACTTTTGCTACAGGCACCCCTAAAATCCTCGCATAGGCCTCATTTGCATAAACAATCGTCGTATCAGAATCTATAACCATTACCACATCATGAATATTATTGAGGATTTCAAATAAAAGTTTTCGATCCCAGCGCGGAAAAGCATTCGTTACTACAGCATGGACTTCTTCACTCATGTTAATCCCCCAATTTTGATCTTTTTTACATATTATACAGGTTCAACCTAATGGAAGTAAATACAAACTCATGTAATGATTCTAACAATTTACAATACTTTGTCAAACTCCCTTAGCACAGGAGAGATACCTTATTTTAAGATATTTCTCCTGTGCTAAGGGGAAGTTCTAGACTCTACCTATTTTTGCATTATGTGAGCCAAACCCGATAAGACTATCTCCTCTTTATCATTACGGGCCTCTATATCGCACTCTATAATGTTTTCCGAACGTGCTTTAATAGAACCGCCGAACGTTATCTTGTCCCCTGGACGAACTACCTGTACGAAGCGCACATCAAGCTTACTGATTCTCCCCTCTTTGCCGATCCATTCCGTTAACATAGCTGCCATTTGAGCCATAGTTAGCATCCCGTGCGCGATCATGCCCCCCAGACCAACTTGGCGCGCGTAGTTGTCATCAAGGTGAATAGGATTAAAATCTCCAGAAGCTTCAGCATATTGACGAATTTGCACGTTGCTAGGTACCCATTCTCGGATAGGAAGTCGATCAGAAACCTGATAATTAAACAGACTCTTCATCAGAATCCCCCTTTACCGGGGCGATTATCGTCGAACTGCTGGAAAAAACTAATTCGCCTGCCAGATCATAACCGGTCGTCTCGATCACCACAAATATCATCTTTCCCAGCTTGCTGGTGCGTTCATAGACATCTTTGATGCCCCGCTTATAAGTAAGGCTATCCCCCACAGAGAGTGGACGTTGGTAGGTTATTTTCTGTTCTCCGTGGATCATCCCAGGATTGGTCAGTTCAAACCCTGGAATGCTAGCCTGGAGCAACGTTCCTACATAAGTTACTGGTACCTCACCATCAAACGGAATTCCTATGGCCTCAGCAAACCTACGCACTTCTTCGAGCCTAATTTTCAAGTTGACAGACTCACTCTCCCGACCAATAAATTCTTTCCCTATCATAAAAATTCGCCTTCCTCTTCCTGCAGATGATCCTACCGATCAGAGACCAATCTTCTGTTTAAGATCGAGATCCATTTTTTGCATTACCATATTATATGCAAAATCTATGCCACCCTCATAAGACATGTCACATCCCCATAAAATCGTCGTGTAGCCACTTACTTAAGTGACCTTATTCCAGTCTGCCTTCTCCCCTGTGTACGTTTCTAATACATGTTTGGCCGTTAAACAGGCAAGACTCGGTATATGGAATGTTAATCCAATCTCGCGCTGGCCATGACTCGAACAGNNCAGGACGTTCGAGGTTAGAGCGATGGCCATGTATGGCCGAGTGTCCCTGTAGCCATGGATGGCGAGAAGGGACCTTCCAAAATGAAATCAAAAGACTGTTTCCTCAATCGAGGAAACAGTCCCAAAGATGCCATGTCCTAACAAGACGATGGCCTTTTCTCCTGTATCTTTTTCATTTTTTCCTAACGAGTTGGATAGTGCCCCTTCTCAATGACATATTTGGCAATTTCCTGGCGCATCCCGATCATATCCACAGTTGGGCGCCGTACTAGTTTACGCATGCCGGCTAGCGCGGTACTGAGGGAGTCCCCTTTCTCGACAGCACAAAGAACTTCTTTAGCTTGCTGCTCGAGTATAATAAACGCTCCGAAGGCTCCTAGTGTTGCGGCCTTCTCGACGAACACTTTATGCTCGTCGGAAACGTCAAGAGTTTGAACCTTTTGAGCCCGTAGAACGCCACTTTCCATCGCGTAGACTTGGAGGACCATTTCCGCCAATCCAGTTAAGACATATTGATTGTCTTTCAATTTAACACCCAAGTTTTGAGCGGCAAGACCTGCGGCCATTAAGCACAATTTCTTTGCCTTCTGCGTCATTTGATTGAGTCCTGCTAATCCTTCTGCATCACTCATCCCAGCGGAGACTAGATCCTTGCTAACTGCTTTAGCCGCTTCAAGTAACGGAAGTTCGCCCGTCATAGCGCGTTTCAGAAGCGTTCCCGGCACAAGCAGGCGGTTGATCTCATTCGTTCCCTCAAATAGGCGATTGATGCGGGAATCCCGATACATGCGTTCAATCGGATATTCCTGTATATATCCGTAACCACCATGAATCTGAACCCCTTCGTCCACGGCAAAATCCAAGACTTCAGAGGCTAACACTTTGTTGAGAGAACATTCAATGGCGTACTCTTCTAAAGCTTTACCAGCCTCTTTACTGCAATTAACGGTTAGATCTAGACCTTGGAACCTGTTTTCCATAAGACCAGCAGTTCGATAGACAACGCTTTCAGCCAAATACATCCGGGTGGCTATTTCCGCTATCTTGCTTTGAATCACTCCAAACGTATTAAGTGCAACTCCGAATTGTTTACGCTCGGAGGCATACTTTAATGCTGTCTCCAATACTATTTGGACACTTCCAATTGCTCCAGCTGCCAGTTTGAAACGTCCAACATTCAAGATATTGAAGGCAACAACGTGCCCACGTCCGAGTTCTCCTACCACATTTTCGGCAGGGACCAAGACATCTTCGGCAAGGTCCCAATCCCTGTATGCGCAGCATACGCAACTGCAAACGATCCTCCGAGGGGAACCTCTTCACCCACCACCACAGTAGAAGCCTTGTCCAAAGCAAGCCCACCGAATTCTTCAGGAACTTCGAGCGCTAGCAATCCCAATTCACCTGCCTGGCGCATAAACTCTCGGACGACGCCTTCTTCTTGCTCCTCCATTTGCTCAATCTTCGGTGCAACCTCTTTTGACATAAAATTATGTGTCATCCGTTTGAGCTGCATATGGTCCTCGTTTAATTCCTCACGCACGTATACTTGCTCTGGAGAAACTTCAGCAAGTAAAAACCCACCTCCGCGTAATTCTAATTCCATATAAANNAATACTCCTTCATATTCGTATTTCTTAGAGTTGCTGTGAACTTAGCTACATTCCACGCTCGTTTCTGTTCATTCAGCACCTGTTCTTATCACTTTCGGTTTTTCAACCGAAGTGCGCCTTCGAATAATGCTAACATTGGCTCAACACTACTCACAAGGGTCCGTGGGTTACGAACCATCACCCAATCGGTTGTGGCCTCATCTAGGGATCCAAAGATCATTTGACGAGCTACCCTTAGATCAGTTTGGGGAACTTCTTTCCGCTCTATTCCTTTCTGGATTACCCCCTCTATGAGCTGAAAATACTCCAATAAAGGACCGCTAATGGCTAGGCGAATACGCTGATTAGATTGCCTAATCTCCAATTGAGTTACGAATGCCAGCGAACGGTTTTGTTCCATATAGGAAAAATGTGTTCTAACAATCGTACGCAGGTGCGCTTCTGTCGTTTCTTCTCGCGAGAGTTCCCGACGCATATTGGCGATAAAGGCCCCCATTCGTTCCTGAAAAATCCGTATAAGGATTTCCTCTTTGTTTTTGAAGTATAGATAGATCGTGCCTTCAGCTACTCCCGCTAAGTGGGCAATTTTGGATACCGAGCATTTGTGAAATCCCGATTCTGCAAAAGCATTAATGGCAGCATCGAGAATTCGTTCGAATTTACCCTCGCGCTGCGTGTCCATGACATCAACACACCCCTTCAAGAACCAAAAGTCTTCTTTTAATGAATACTCACTCATTCCACTTATCATATCATCGACATACTTAAAAATATATAGAGTTTTCTGAATTTATTAACAAATAGTTTAATATTCAGAGCACCTGACCTATAAGGTTATATATTCTGACTAGTATTAAAGAGAAGTTATCGACCACATAGGCCAACAACTTCTCTTTTTCATTTGACGACACACTCCAACACGCATCAAAAATTGCTTAATTAGGGAATACTACTTTTACAATCCTCGAGATTATCTGATGGCTAACAAACATTGTGCGGGAGCATGATGCGAAAAACGTGATTAAATCCAAGTCTATGATCTCGGAAGAGATTCATCTAAATCAGGCGTTGGAAACCGATGGCTCCACCGTCATAGAAACAGACCTTGGGGAATACATCATCCAAATAGCCGGAGAACACCCCTCGCATATTATTGTTCCTGCAATGCACAAAACTCGCCAACAAGTTGCCGATTTATTCGAACCTATCGCTCGTCATGCCTTAGCCCCTGACACCCCAACTCTTCACGTTTCGTCCGCCTTCAAATGCGTGAACGCTTTCTCCAAGGGGATATCGGAATCACCGGTTGCAACTTTGCCGTGGCCAATACGGGAAGCATCGTCATGGTTACTAATGAAGGAAATGGGCGGATGGTTAGTACTCTGCCACGCGTTCAAATCACGCTCATGGGCATGGAACGCATCGTTCCCTCTTTTCGAGAACTCGACGTGATGCTCAATCTACTCGCTCGAAGCGCGACCGGACAGAGGCTCTCCAGCTATACTACGATCCTCACTCCCGTTGGGTATTCGTCACATTCATCGTTATCCATAGCAAGTTTTTCTAAGGCATGTAGGCGATACCAAACGTCAATTGGAATGAACTGCTCGTCTATTAGAGCACATAATCGGTCTTCAGAAACCCGTAGGTCTTCGAGTGCTACAAACTTCGCCTCCAGCCCGGATTGATTCATTAAATATTTCACGGTATTCCGGTCCTCATCATGCCAACCCAAGGCGCTGAAAACGATCGAGTCAGTGGCATAACCTTGCTCCTTGTATGATTCAAGGATACCCGTAAACGCTTTTTTAATTTGAACTTCCATCCCTTCATTGGGAGTTTTCGCACCAAAATAGGTACAAGCTTTGGCGTTTACGAAGAAGGCTTCCACGACACTGGTCGGAGTATCTGCGTTAAACTCAATCATTTTTATCCCTTCGTCCGTCTGCACAAAATCAAAACGGCCGATTACCGTCACCATTTCGGGCTTAACTAAAACTCGAACAGCAAGCAATGCTTCTTTGGGAATTCCTAACTCCAGTAATAGCTCTTCATCCGCGCTCTGAACTGCAAAAACTGTTTTCGCATAAATCTTGCCTAAGGCTTCGGTTGCCAAAGAAATCTCTTGGCGAAACTCCGGCGTGATATAATGAATCCCCGCCAGCCCGTACTCCATTTCATCTAACCAATCCCAAGAAAAGACAGCACGAAGTGGACCGTAAAGCTGTTCTCTCATTTCTTCATAGGACAGCTTTCTCTTATTTCCATGACGTTGAAACCCATACCTACCTTCGAACGACCATTCATTGAAACCAGAGTTTCATCATTGGCCAGTTTTACGTAGATAACATAGAGGGTCATTTCAATGGCATTCGATGTTTTCTCATAGACCATCCCATCTTTGACCAAGTAGTCACATAGAAAGCGCATCACGATTTCATCTTTGGGGATTGAGTCATAGTGATAAAGCGCTGGAAAACCTTTTTACTCGTCAAAAAGTCGATACTCAAGTTGCGCCATTAAAGTTAAATTCCCCTTCCCGTTCGAAAGAATAACATTATTGTATTTCCACTTTATTACACATTATCCTGCTTCGTACAAGGAATATCTTTTTTTGTTGAGCAAATAATAGATGGCGAGTCATTATAGAGCTAAAACTTCCCGGATTTAAAAATCGAGATAAACAGCCAAAGCAACATGAGGGCAGCCGTCGAAAACCCTACGTCAATGGCTGGGATGTTCCAAATTAAGATGGGCTGGTGACCCAAAGCCGAAGCAATGATGATCCCCGTCATCACGATACTAAACGAAAGCAAAACAATACTAAAGGAAATCTGGTTCGTGATACGGTCTAATTTCCTCAGAAAAATATCCAGCTCCGGAACGCTGACTTCTATGCGAATCCGTCCTCGCATCAAGTTTCGCATTAAATCCTTCATTTGTTTGGGAAGATCCACTAGAAGATCACTATAATCTGTGAAATTGTCCCATATCCTCCCAGCGATCGTNNGGATCGAGTTTTTCCACGATCCCTTCCAGGGTCAGTAAGCACTTTGCCAGTAAAGTGAAATCTGAGGGAATGCGGATCCGATGACGAAAGGCAACTTTAAATAGGTCACTAATCGCCTCGCCTAGACTGATACGACTCATTGGGACATCTACGTACTTTTCCCGTAATTCGTCCATATCTTTGGTCAGGAGCGGCAGATTGACCTCATCTGGAACTATCCCGATTCGCAATATCGCTTTCATCATACTCTCCGTACTTTGGCGCATCATGGAGATCACCAGCGAAGCAAAATTTTGTTTCATTACTGAGGTTAGTCTTCCGACCATGCCAAAGTCGATAAACGAAATCACACCGCCCTGTAAAAGAAAGATATTCCCAGGATGTGGGTCAGCATGGAAAAAGCCCTCGATTAATACCTGTTGAAAGAGAGCTCGAACAAGCTGTTCTGCTATGGCTTTACGGTCATACCCTTTTTTTTCGATCTCCTCAAACTGATTGAGTTTCAGCCCTTCAACAAATTCCATCGTAAGAACGGTCCGAGTCGAATAATCCCAATAAATCGCGGGTATGTGAATCGTTGGGTCCTTTTTAAACTGTTTGGCAATCTTCTCAGCATTTCTAGCCTCAATACTATAATCCAGCTCATTCCGCAGCGACTTAGAAAACTCCTCAACGACATCTCGCAATTGTAGCCGTTCCATCCGTTCCATACGGTGTTCCGCAAGCGTGGCCAAATCCAGAAGAATTTCCAAGTCTGTTTCGATCATGGCCTTGATCTCAGGGCGCTGCACCTTTACAGCAACCA
>PKWS01000226.1:2868-3676 GCA_003132105.1 Desulfosporosinus sp. | reverse complement strand
ATTCATGGATCATCTAGTATCGGCTCATCGTTAAAGTCATCACCCATTGAGTGATGACTTTAATTTTTTCAGAATACAATCCACAACGATATGAATCTCTGCCTAGTCAAGGGTTCATTATCATTATCAGAGTTTTTGTTAATGCATCACTTTAGACGATTATATCACTGCCCTTTTCAGCGGCCACTTTCAATTCTGTTATTACTCTAGTAACAAAGTTAGTACTTACGTGTACCTTTTTAAACTCATCGATTAGATCTTTTAAAAACTTCATTTCCACCGGCGTCGGCTTAACTAAAGGAAGACGTACTCCGCCAGCTTTAATCCCTATCATATTCAACAGGGCTTTAATGGGAACAGGGTTTGACGTTACAAAAATGCCTTTGAAGATTGGGAAAAGATCAAGATGCCACTTTGTTGCCTGGGCAGTATCACCATTAAACCATGCATCCACCATTTCTTTCATTTCATCCCCAACCACATGGGCTGCAACACTGACGATCCCGCTACATCCCAATGCTAACATCGGCAAGGTCATGGAATCATCTCCACTATAAACAGAAAACTCAGAAGGTAACATCCTTTTAAGCTCACTGACCTGATCAATAGAACCTGCAGCCTCTTTTAAGGCAACAATGTTTGGAATTTCAGATAACCTTTTCACTGTCTCAGGCATCAAATTGGCTGAGGTCCTTCCAGGTACATTGTACAGCATCAAGGGCAACGAAGTCGCTTCAGCAATGGCTTTAAAGTGTTGAAACATTCCCTCTTGGGACGGTTTATTGTAATAGGGTACCACTACCAACAA
>PKWS01000226.1:2143-2815 GCA_003132105.1 Desulfosporosinus sp. | reverse complement strand
ACCACAACACCGTCAGACCCATGGACGGTTAAGTACAGAGCTAAGCGTTTGGCCTCTTCATAATCGACCTCCAATGCTTCATTCATGGGAGTTACCATGGCTGTAAGGATTCTTCCAAATGTCATCCGACTCATCCCTTTCTGCCCAATTATTTGCTTATATTCAAACACCTAAATGGAATTTTTGGTGTAATGTTTGGACTGCCGTCACCATGTCTTCTTTATGAACTAGCACCCAAATAGTAGTATGTGAATCAGCTGATTGCAGAATAGTCACACCTGCATCGGAAAGCGCTTCTACCATATCAGCCATTACACCGGGGACACCAGNNGTATAGAGCACGGCTTCCGGTTGTACACTGATGAAGTCTACGCTAATATCGGCAAGTGCCATCGCTTTAAATATCCTTTTGTCCGTAAGCTGTTGGTCTTGAATATCCCCTGTTAAAACCCGAATTTGCGTGACATTGGGTGTATGTACAATTCCGGTGATAATACGGTCTGAGGTAATATCCGTCCCTACGCCTCGATCTGGATACATGTTAGTAACCAATGTCCCCGGTGCATCTGAAAAGGTCGATTTGACTCTAAGCGGAATGTTACGTTGCATCGCGATTTCTACACAACGTGGATGAATGACTTTGGCTCCTTGATATGCCATTTGACATATTTC
>PKWS01000226.1:0-2048 GCA_003132105.1 Desulfosporosinus sp. | reverse complement strand
ATCAGTAATAATTCCTGCTTGCCCTCCTGTAAAAAGAACCGCTTCAAATCCCAGACTATTTAACGTGCTTACTAATATAGCCCCGGAAATCACTTCCCCGCAACTCAACAGGAGATCTAATTCACGTTTTGGTAAATCAGGACAAATTCCTTTTACCATGCTTAGAAAAGTATCCGTTGCGTAGGGGTCCCCAGAACGGCCAATTGCAGAAACTACAATAACCAGAGAATATCCACTATGAACGGCCTCTGAAATTTTGGAAACCACACTTGTTCGCCGCTCTGCCGTACCCACGGAGGTTCCTCCAAACTTTTGTACCAAAATTCGCAACCCTTCACCCCCCCTATCGATGCACGATACACGATGCTCGATGCACGATATTAAAACTTAGCAACCTCATACTTTGTACTCAGGACTCTAAACCTTAACCTTTAGATTTTGGATTCCGCATTCTGGAATCCAGATGGCATGCCTCAAGTTGGTCTTCCATTCGAGCATCGTGCTTCGAACCTCGCGCTTCGATTATAGAAGGAGTTCCGCGATTTGCACGGCATTCGTTGCTGCACCCTTACGGATTTGATCCCCTGCCACCCACAAATTAAACCCTTGCGCGATAGAAAAGTCTTTTCGCAAGCGTCCAACATAGACTTCGTCTTTATCTGAACTAAACCAAGGCATTGGATAACGGTCATTACCTGGATCGTCATCAACAATAACCCCCGGTGCTTTGCTTAAAGCCTCCCGGATCTCTGAGACACTAACTAACCGCTCTGTCTCAACATTAATGGACTCCGAATGACTACGGAAAACTGGAACCCGAACCGTGGTTGCTGTAATGGCCATATTTGGAGCGTGGAAAATCTTTTGTGTTTCCAATACCATCTTCCACTCTTCTTTGGTATAGTCTCCTTCTTGAAATACATCAATGCGTGGAATTATGTTGAACGCAATTTGATAGGGGAAAACATTGGAAGTGAGTTCTTCCCCCCTTGACCAGGCCTTAACCTGTGTTTCCAATTCCTCAATGCCTTCGCGTCCCGCTCCGGACACGGCTTGATAGGTAGAAACTACCACTCGGCGAATACCTGCTAAATCGTAAATTGGCTTAAGGGCAACCGCCATAATAATCGTTGAACAATTGGGATTTGCAATAATTCCTTTATGCCACAAAACATCTTCCGGATTAACTTCAGGTACTACAAGAGGCACTTCCGGGTCAAGCCGAAAAGCGCTACTGTTATCAATCACCACTGCACCACTCTTCACTGCGGAATGGGCATATTCCGTACTTCCCGATCCACCTGCAAAAAGCGCAATGTCAATGCCCTTAAAGCTCTCGTGGGTTGTCTCCTGAACCTCAAGTTTCTGGCCTTGCCATGAAATTAGTTTCCCTGCAGAGCGCTTTGTCGCTAACAACCTGAATTCATTAACTGGGAAATTCCGTACGGCTAGGATTTTAAGAAACTCTTGTCCAACTGCTCCCGTGGCACCAACAATTGCTACATTTGGCATTCCTTTGTTCCTCCTTAAATATTTCGCAGGTTTGCGGGAAAGGGTGCCTCGCCATCGGAGAGAGCAAGGCACCAAGTCTCACAGTGATTCACCTATTATCGATAATCCAAAAGCACAGGTTGAATTTGTTTCCCAGCACATGCCATCAGGATAGTTTCTGGCACTTTATCCATATGTGCTACAAGGGAATTTGTTTTAACTTGCGGATTATCTTGCCCAAACGGTACCAAGTAAATATTTTTTGTAATGAGTAAGGTCCCAATATTACGTGCATTGAGGCCTAGCCCATCATTGGTGGCAATCGCCAAAACCACCGGTCTTAGATTACGAAGATGGGATTTTGCTGCCATGAGCACTGGGGTATCTATAATTCCATTTGCCAGCTTCGCCAGTGTATTTCCTGTACATGGAGCAATGACCACACAATCAAACATTTTCATAGGCCCGACTGGCTCAGCCTGAGCAATTGTATGAATCGATTCCTTTTTGGTGATCTCTCGGAATTGATGCTCCCACTCCTTAGCTTTTCCAAATCG
>PKWS01000101.1 GCA_003132105.1 Desulfosporosinus sp. | reverse complement strand
TCTGTCCTTTTTAATCCCTGTTGTTTTTGCTGCAGTATTATTTAACCCGCGATAAAGCATATACAACAGGGTTCCTTGCTGTATTAACTCGTAGTAAAAAACAGGGTTGCTACCCTGTTTTTTACTACGTCATGCTATTTATCCTTGTAATGTGTTCTACATTGCAAGATGATAATTTTATCGTCCTCAATGTAGCACACAAGCCTGTTAGTTTCGTCTATTCGTCTGCTCCAACACCCTTGATTATCGTATCCGTACTTCAATGGCTCAGGTTTTCCTATGCCATCATAACCGTTACAGTCAATATCTTTAAGCAATTGGTTGATTCTCTCTTTAACGTTTTTTTATCCTGTGTCTGCCAATAAAGATAATCTTCCCACGCTTCATCGTACCATATCTTATTCATCACTCACCTGTATCAACTCGTGAGCAACTCCTTTACCTGCTTTAATATCAGCCATAGCCTTTTTAATGCGGTCTTGGTTGTATTCGTTATAGAAGTCATCTGTGGCCGCCGAAATCTCAAAAGGTATTCTTTTCTCTCTTACAACAGCCTTTGCAAAAATTGTAAAGGCNNGCCATTATAAACACTCCTTTCATTAGATATTATATACAGTGTACCTCAAAATGTATACATAGTAATGATAAAAGCTTTACAAGCAGCCGCTATAAATATGAACGGGCTACTAAAAAAGAACAAACTAGTATCCCCCCAAACTGAGAGGATACTAGCTGTAAAGTCTAATTAAAAAACGGTTGCCTTACGGTTGCATTAATTTCGGGTTTTGCCTTATTCTAGTAAGGCTGGAACCCGCATGTATATTGGTCGGAGCGACATGATTCGAACATGCGACCTCTACCACCCCAAGGTAGCGCTCTGCCAAGCTGAGCCACGCCCCGACTTTACTCCCTCACGATGAAGGCTTTTAAAGGATATCATATTAGGGCTAACAACGCAATCCTATGTTTGTCCTATTACTTCAATCTTTCTTACCCCATCAATTTCTCCAAGCCCAGTCAAAAGATTTTCCGGGGTGTCTACCATCCCAGCGGTTTCAAGGGAAACTGAGACATTGGCAATTCCTTGCAGTGGAATCCCTTGATTGATAGTTAGGACGTTGCCTTTGAACGAGGCGATAAAATTAAGAACATGAGAGAGCACCCCTGCTTTGTTTTCAAGGATCAGGGAAATCGTAATAATCTTTTCCCGGCTCGCCTCGTAAAATGGGAACACCCCGTCCTTATATTTATAATAAGCGCTTCGGCTAAGCCCTACCCGTTCCACGGCGTCATTGATCGTGTAGACATCCCCTTTAGCAAGGAGTTCTTTCGCCTTTGCTGTCTTTAAAATGGCTTCGGGCAAAATATTTTTACTGACGATCAAGAAATCATTTGTCTTGCCAACCACCCAATCGCTCCTATCTATCTCAACGATCATTATCTGTAATCTTCAGACATATTATAAGCTAATTTGGGTGAGTTTGGCAAGAATGAGAGTGAACGACTCAGTCTAATCAGATAAAAAAGAACGTTGGATACCGCACAATAATGCGTTCCAACGTCCTTTTTAAGTTGCTACTCTGATTTCGCAGTTGATTTTTTTTAGATGATGATGCAGATTAGCCCTCCGCTGCCGTCATTGACAATCCGTTGTAAAGTGTCTTGAAGCTTATGTTGGGCATTTTGTGGCATACGGTAAATTTTATTTTGGATTCCTTCACGAACCAAATTATGCAAGGATTTGCCAAAGATATTCGATTCCCAGACTTTCTTCGGATCACTTTCGAACTCATCAAGCATGTATTTCACAAGTTCTTCTGCTTGCCTTTCAGTTCCAATCAAGGGCGTTATTTCTGTCGTAACATCCGCTCTTATAATATGCAACGACGGAGCACTCGCTTTGAGCTTGACCCCATAATGCCCCCCCTGTTTCACGAGTTCTGGTTCTTCAAGCAACATTTCATCAAGTTGGGGTGTGACAACTCCATAGCCATTAATACGAACTTCCTCAATAGCAGCTGACAGTTTATCCCACTCTTTTTTGGCCATGCTATAGTCTAAAACTAAGCGAAGCAACGTATGATCTCCTTCAATTTCAATCCCCGTGAGATCTTCCAAGACGGTTTTGAAGAGCCCTTCGACTGCGGTGATTTCAACATTGGCGACTCCAGTGCCTAAGTTCATCTCTATTAGGAGAACATCTTCAGCATATTCACATTCTTTCAAGGCCTCTAAAGCTTGATAAATATCTCGCAAACGCCGTACCCCTTCGGTCGCTTTGCGCACAGTTTCTACAAAAGAAGCCCGAACTGGATGAGCGGCGTCGAGTTCCTCAACCCATTTCGGAAGATCAATATTGACTTCAACTATGGGGAACTCATACAGTACTTCTTCAAGAATTTGGGTGATGTCATCGTTATTCATTTCAAGACAGTTCACTGCAATAACAGGTACCTCGTATTTTTCCTCGAGAGAACGGGTTAATTCCAGCGTGTTTTCTGCATAGGGACGAGTTGTATTCAAGATAACTACATATGGTTTTCCTAGTTGGCGGAGCTCAGAAATGACCCGTTCCTCTGCATCTAGATAAGCATCCCGTGGAATATCAGTGATGGATCCATCTGTCGTAACTACGATACCGATCGTGGCATGATCGCTGATGACTTTACGGGTACCCATTTCAGCTGCGGCCTGAAACGACATAGGTTCGTCACTCCAGGATGTTTTCATCATGCGAGGCTCTTCACTGTCTTCTGCCTCGTACCCTAAAGCACCTTCTACTGTGTAGCCTACACAGTCAACTAAACGTACATTCATGTGAATTGAGTCTTTAATAACAATTTCCACAGATTCTGATGGAATAAACTTGGGTTCTGTCGTCGTGATCATTCTTCCGGTTCCACTTTGAGGAAGCTCATCTTTGGCCCGCTCCCGCTCAAAGGCATCTTGAATGTTGGGCAGGACTAGGAGGTCCATGAATCGTTTGATAAAGGTGGACTTTCCTGTACGGACTGGCCCGACGACACCGAGGTAGATATCGCCCCCTGTACGTTCNNCACCTCCCAGTAACCGTGGCTTCAAGATAACCGGACTAGCACCTTAGCAATATATGTATATTGATTCTCTTGGGCAAATATGCCATCATAACAAAAAACGCAGAAAAGGTTTATCATCAACCTCTTCTACGTCTATGAAATAAAGTATAAAATTATGTATTAATTGAACCAGTTCATTTCCACAACTTCTTCAAGTTCATGGCGTTTACTCCGCATCATCAAATCCGACACGGCAACTTTCGGATCAGCACCTTCAAACAACACTTTATAGGCTTGTTCTGTAATAGGCATCGAAATATGTTTCTCTATACTAAGCTGATAGGCAATTCGAGCTGCCCTAACCCCTTCCACTACCATCCCGACGTCTTTAAGCACCGCTTCTAACGGTTTACCCTGCCCAAGAGCAATTCCCGCACGGCGATTCCTGCTATGAGGGCTAGTACATGTAACAATGAGGTCACCAACGCCTGATAAGCCTGCGAAGGTTAATGGATGTCCACCTAAGGATACTCCTAAGCGTGCAATCTCCGCTAATCCCCTAGTCATTAGTGCAGCTTTGGTGTTGTCGCCAAATCCTAACCCTTCGGCAATCCCGGTGCACACAGCAATGACATTTTTTAAAGCCCCCCCTAGTTCAACCCCGATGACATCAGGATTAGTATACACTCTGAATTCCGGTGTCATCATCAGGTCTTGCACTGCCTTTGCAGTTTCTACATCTGAGGCAACCACTACAGTTGTCGGCATATTCCGTCCGACCTCTTCTGCATGACTGGGACCTGACAACACGGCAATCGGATTTTGAGGAAGCTCCATAGTCAATACTTCAGAAAGGCGAAGGTGTGACCCTTCTTCCATTCCCTTGGCTGTACTGACCACGATGCAACCCGGCTTTAGGTAGGGCTTAACCAAACGGGCAGCTTGTCTAACACTATGAGACGGCACGCTGAAAACAACCAAATCGGCGTTTAAGAGTGCAAGATCCGTTGTTGGTAGAACTCCTGGAGGCAAAACAACGCCCGGCAAATAACGCGCATTTTCGCGGTGATTGCTCATTAGTCCCATCTCATCCGAATGACGACCAATGAGCGCAACCTGATGACCTGCATTCGCTAAGACAACGGCCAATGCGCTCCCCCAGCTCCCAGCTCCATAAACCGCTACGTTGGGCATATTCTTACTCCTCCTCTACTCATAGCCTAATCCTTCTCTTTCTCTTCATCCTTCTGTCGAACGACAATTCGAATGGGAGTACCCTCAAACCCGAAATGTTTGCGCATCTGATTCTCTAAATATCGTTTATACGAAAAGTGCATTAGTTCTGGGTCATTGACAAAGAAAACAAATGTCGGGGGCTTAACGCCCACCTGTGTAATGTATCGGACCTTTAAGCGCCGCCCTTTATCGGACGGGGGCGGATTTAGATGGAGCCATTCTCTCAGTAAGGTGTTCAAGGTAGCCGTCGTCACACGGGTAGCATTTTGTTCAACCACAAAATCCACAAGCTCAATAATTTTCGTGACCCGCTGCCCCGTTAAAGCAGAAATGAACATCGTTGGCGCATACTGCATAAAACCTAATTCTTCGCGAATATCCTTTTCGAATTTGTTAATGGTGTTCTCATCCTTTTCCACGAGATCCCATTTGTTGACCACCAAAATAATTGCTTTACCCGCTTCATGGGCATACCCGGCAATCTTTTTGTCCTGTTCCGTCACTCCATCCACTGCATCTATAAGCATGAGGATTACATCAGAGCGATCGACCGCACGAAGAGAACGTACAACACTATATTGCTCCGTTAGTTCATCTATACGCGCTTTACGACGCATCCCTGCCGTATCAATGAGGACATAATGCTTCCCNNCGGGTTGTCCCTGGAATGTTACTAACTATGACCCTATTTTTCCCTAACATCGTATTGACCAAGGAAGATTTCCCGACATTTGGTCGTCCGATAACAGAAATACGTATCACATCAGGATCATACTCTTCCTCGTTATTCTCTGGAAAATTTGAAATTACCAAGTCGAGCAAATCGCCGGTATTCATTCCATGCACTGCAGAGATGGGAATTGCTTCTCCTAATCCTAAACTTAAGAAGTCGTAGAGTTGGCCTTCAATTTGCTCAAAATTCTCTACTTTATTTGCAGCGAGTAAAACTGGTTTCCCTGACCGTCGCAAGGTACGAGCAATCATATCATCATCCGGCGTAGGAGGTACTTGGGCATCCACAATAAAAACAACGACATCCGCTTCTTCCATGGCGATTTCGGCCTGCCTGCGCATCTGGGCAGCGATAGGCGTCCCTACATCTTTAAATTCAATTCCCCCAGTATCGATCAAGGCAAACTTATGACCAAGCCACTCCGCATCACGATACAGTCGATCTCTCGTTACCCCAGGTTTATTTTCTACGATCGCCACAAGACCGCCAGTGATGCGGTTAAATAACGTTGACTTTCCGACATTTGGCCGTCCCACAATAGCTACAACAGGTTTACTCAAAACGTTCCACCTCCAAAGAATATCCAATCACTTGCTCTAAAAATGAGAGCCCATCGTTTTCGACAATACTCGCCTTTCCATTTATCTTTTCTTCTAACCATNNGCGGAATAAGAAACTCCTCCCCCAACAAATCTCTCAATTGATGGGCGATATCCTGAGCCGTAACTAAGCCCGCAGCAGTGACGGATGAACCAAAAAAATCATTGCGTATCGCGTGTACCGTGAGCTTCAAACCACTTACTTGCTCCATCAAGCGGCCCCGCCACAATTCAAACAGTTCCTGCGCTGATGTTCCAGTAATGAGATGCACATGGCGTTCTGATATTGCTTCCGGCAATTGCTTCCAGCCGACTTCTATTTCAGTGATAAATTTCCGTGCCATTCCCACACCGTTTTCTAATTGCGAAAAATCATCATAGACTGAAGCCTTAGGAAACTCTCGTCCGGCTAAAACATAAAATTCATCGGCAAAATATACAAGATTTCGACCCGTCTGCTCAAAGAAGCGTTTTTGCCACCTCTCCGCCTGATCCAATATCCCGTTCGCTTCCGCTGACGAAAATCCACGCAGTGGTGTAAGCTGTTCGCGGTAGCGAGTTAAACCCACCGGTACTACAGCAATCGATTGTACCGAAGGATAGAGTTCAGCTAACCGTTCGATTGTTTCCCTCAACACGTCTCCATCGTTATGATCTGGAACTAAGACAACCTGAGCATGTACTACAATTCCAGCCTCGGCAAAACGTTTGATTTGTTCTGGTAGCTTTCCCGCGTGCGGGTTTTTCATAAGACGAGCTCGAACTTCTGGGTTCCAGGCGTGGACAGATATATAAAGCGGACTAAGATGCATTCGAAGAATTCGTTCTATTTCTTCCTCACTCAAATTAGACAGGGTGATGAAACTCCCCTGTGTCANNTCTTTATCATAAAGCGTTGCCCTCAACCCTTTTGGCATTTGCGCAATAAAACAAAACATACAATTATTACGACATACCTTTAGACCCTCAGCACTTATTGTCTCTACCTCTAAACCTAGAAATTCCCCAGGATCTTTCTCTATGTCAATTTCCCATAGTTCACCATTTGGCTTTTCAATAAGCAGAGTATATTCTTCATCGGATATGCCAAACTGAAAGTCAATGATATCGTTAATTTCTTCTTCATTCACACTAAGAACGCGATCTCCGACTTGAATCTCCATTTCTTCCGCGATACTTCCAGGGTCAACCGCCGCAACCACAAGCCCTTTAGGCAAAATATTTCATCCTCCAGACATTCCAGATCAGGGCATATTATCCCAGACTCAATCATTTACAAGTATACTACAAAACTCACACGCCTGCTACAGGATTTCTTGTTCTTGCGAGGGTTCATAACGTAGGACTGCCCAAATTGCAAAAAAACTCACGCCGAAATTCCAAACAAACGCGTCTGGAAAGTCCGCATACCTCACAATCCCCTCATAGGTAAAACGTACTAAAGCTTGGTTCAAAAGGATGCTTCCTGCGAAAGCAGCTGCTGTTCCCCAATAAGACTTTCCTGTCAGCCAAGCGACTAAGATTAGTATAAAAATATACAGCCACGATCCATAGGGAAACGCCCCAGGTTCATTCACGAGAAAAAGCGTTTCAAGGCTTAAAGCGAAGCTAGTAAAGAGTAGCGGTAAGATCCGCCGTTCAGCACGCTGCCAAGCCCACCCCCAAAAAACGAGCATGACCACCAGACGCGCGTAGTGCCAATGCCAAGGCATTGTCGAAGGGAAAATTACCTCTCCACATTTTCCTATTAGCCAGGCAATCAAAAGCATCAAGAAAAATCTTCGGGAGGCTCGTTTTTGAGTCCAAGTAGCAAGTGCTAAGAGAAAAATCACCCATTCTCCATAGGGTAAGTCCAAATAAACCCCTCCTTAAACGGACCCCATACTCATATTATTACCGTTTATCCGATGGCTAACCGCCACTAAACCTCCACTTTTCAAGTGAAAGTCAAGTGGCGCTAAGCCCCTGGATAAGTTCAGCTATACTTCTGATGGTGATGGAGCTTTCTTACGATAACGGGATATATTTAAGATCAAACCAAGTTCAATCAACGTAATAACAAGGGAACTCCCACCATACGAGATTAAGGGTAGGGTAATCCCAGTTACCGGTAATACCCCAGTCACAACTGCTAAGTTAACTGTTGTCTGAATCGCCAACGAGGATGTCAGTCCAAAGCCTAAGAGCCGTCCAAAGCGATCCGGG
>PKWS01000379.1 GCA_003132105.1 Desulfosporosinus sp. | reverse complement strand
CACCCACTTCTTGTGATTGCGGTATTTTTTCTGTATATGATGTGACTTTCTTTAGCCAAGCAATTACTTGCAATAAAACAGATTCTTGATTGTTCAGAATCCACCATATACTGGAATTTCAATCATTACTCATACTAATCGACTGTATAGACGTGGGTAATCAGGTCTGTTCCTAAATCTGCTGCCCCCAGCTAAACAACTAGCAAAAGAAACGCCCTCCTTACGTGTAAAATACGTGGGAGGGTTATTTGCTGCGCTGTACTCCAGGGTTTGGTTAAACTTCAGTACAAACATATACACCAATGAAAATACGTATATGTAGATGAGAGCCATTTTCTCGCATTTTTGGGGAGGGGGAGGTTTATGTTTAATCAGTGGGGGCGGCAGCCTAAGTGGAAGGATTCACGGACATTGGTTTTTGGGATAGTTATAATTGGCATTATTGGGTACCAGTTTCTTCCCAATTTTTTTAAGGCTATTTACTCTAGCATTGATCCGACCGTTACCGCAACCAATCTAAACAATGTCAACCCACCCAGTACTTATGATCCTAATGCCCTGAATTCATTCGGTAATCCCATCCAGAATTCCTCGAGTGTTAATAACACATTAGACAGCGGAAATGGAAATAATACAATATCAACTGGATATTGGCTACTATTTGTTTCTAATGGAACTTTTCAGCAACTTTCCGTTAACGCTCAAAATTATGCTTTTGTACAGGGGTTAATCCAAAGCGATAGTAAAGGAAGTGCCACAGTTACAATATTTCTGATTGATAACGGCCAAATTCATCAATGCATTGTTAGCAATGAAACCTATTTAGTCATATCTAATATGGCGACTATTAATACACGGGCTTCCAATACATCAACTTATTCCACGCCTCCTACAACGATGCTGCCTACGACAGCAATCAGCGAAACATTGACTGTTAGCTACCCATCGACAACCGGATTTACAGTGGCGTTGAGTCCCGCCTTGAATGGCTTGACAATAAGCAACTTTACGCTTGTTAATAGTTCAGGAAACCTTGTAGCCCTTACCGGTGCGACGACTTCAGTCGGCGGAGCTACTTATGCGATTACCGCAGCGTTGAGTGCAGGCCAAACGTACACTCTAACAGCTGCGGATGCAGGTTACACCTTCGGAACAGCGCAAAACGTAGTGGTTCCACTATAAAAACATAGTGTTTAAGTTAGATTTAGCAGTTAATTGGGTCAGCTACATCAAGCTGGCTCTTTTTCTTTGTAGTTCAACTTTACAAAGGGACTAATTTGTTTTGGCCGGAACCACCTGCCAATTCGTCGAATCAATACCAAAGAACCGATAAGGATGTGTCACCCGGTGTGCGGAATCGATCCCTTGCCCTTGTTACGACGAAGAACTAAGAGCCATCGGAAGTCGAAAGCACAAATGTAAGAGCAGCCGACAAACTCTGATTCCCTCAGAGCTGCATATTCCCCCCTTGATCCCAGACACCAATACACAATTCAAGCCGCCGGGGTGCCCTTGACTGCTTTATTGGTAGCGGTAGAACGGGTGGGCAAAGCGTCAGATTAGCAAGGCTACCTGACTTCAAACAGGCGGCCTAATTGTTGTTAGTCACGAAACCGACATCGACGATGGCTTGAACAACCGTCTTCAAGACCTCCGAAACCGCATCCAGGAAAATTATCAGTAACGTGGAAAAATTAACCGCACCGGCAATTATCCGGAGCGGTTAATTTTTGGCATTATGATAAACATAAAGGGATACGCTTTATTTATAGTATTTTGTTTTTACGTCCCATTTTTCTTGTACGTTAACTTAATGGCTTATTCATAGCGTTATTCTGAGTTACGTAAGCCAGCCGACCTCTAAGTAGAGCAACATGACGTTCCATATCACTGGATAGGTCATTAAACATTTGTTTAGCGGAATCGTCTAGGGTTGAGACTGAGAAAGTTTCGTAAGTTCCAAGGGCTGATTGTGCAGCGGTTACTGCTTTTTCCAGGTCTGCTTGTACAGTCAAATTAATCCCTCCTTGTTTAGACTATTATGTACATTGTTCTTTTATTTATTCACGACCCTATTCGTACCGCTTATTAATTAGTGCTAACTCTTTTCCCCTTGATGGATACCACCACTCCATATCCCATTGATTTCAATTGTAATCGAGTACAATCTCGATTGTTGTTGACAATAGTCCACCACCAGAAATCGTTGATACGTGTAATTATTTACCATATCCAATTGGGTTAGCAAGTTCGACCATCCAGAATGGGTTTGGTTCGATTAATTAAAAATTGGTACTGATTAAGTAAAAGGATTCCTGCCGCTGTTTGTCGAACTTGATAATATCACCATAGGGTCTTTGGAAGTTACCTAGTCCGCTAATGTGTAATGATCCTGAAATATTTTGGTGGGTTTTTTTTATTGCTTCGATACATTGCCATCATTTTTGGGTTGGACAGTATGGATAATCGGAGAAGTCCCACTCGTAATTCTCTTACAATGCTTTGATTTAAATCCTTGTTATTGGCTATGACGGAGTCAAAAAGGTCCTGGTAATAGGTGATTTGATCGCTCATTTGGTCTATTGATTTTCTATGTTCTCTTTGTAAACGATTTATTTTCCTTACTTCGTCCAAAATAAGTAATAAATTCCTCTCGTCCGATTCCATAAGGCTTATCCCTCCTAGACCCATGTATTAATTCATATTATTAGGCCCAGCAGCGTTTATACCGATGGCTGAAAAATGATTACGTTATACGCCAAAAAGGCAAGGTTTAACCCCTGCCTTTTTATTGATTAAATTATTTGACATTTCTTACGAAAATAGGTCCTCTCCGGCGCTAAATCCTGTGTCCCGACTTATAGCTTAAGCCTCAAAGACAATAGGGATG
>PKWS01000320.1 GCA_003132105.1 Desulfosporosinus sp. | reverse complement strand
AAGTTTATTTTGGAACACCCCTCCACTCAAAACCAGAGGGCCATAACTTACTCCTAATTGTAGCGCTATATCCACAATTGCCTGAGCAAGCGTTTGATGAAAACGGTAGGCTATTTCTCCTCGACTCACGCCATGAAGAACGTCTCGAACTAGTTCTTCAAAGAGCGGCCTAACCCCAAGGATAAGCACCGAGTTTTCTTCTCTTACTTCATAAGAATAGAGTAATTGTTCGACGTCTTCAAGACGCTGTTGCTGCAAGAACCTTGTCCCAGCGCTTTCAAGTTCAATTGCAGCTTGTCCTTCATAGGTAACCTTTGTACACACACCCAGTAAGGCGCTCACAGCGTCAAAGAGCCTTCCTGCGCTCGACGTCTGGAATACTTGAACTCCAGTTTCAAGTTGGCGATCTAAGATCTGACGTTCAAGGATAGAAAGTGTTGACCAAAGGGGCTCAGTCTTTTCCCAAGCTTCACCGGCAAATAGAGTTTTAACATAAGCATAAGCAATTCGCAATGGCTGTTTTGCACCCGCATCTCCCCCCGGAAGCCCTAAGTACTCAAGATGGGCTTTGCGTTCATAACCTGAGGAGTTACCATGTAAAAATTCAAATCCCCAGATGCAATGATCCTCCCCGAAACCAGTTCCATCACAGATAACCCCTAGGGTTGGTTCTGTTCTGTCCCATTCCCCCAACACACTGACTAAATGGGCATGATGATGCTGCACGGAATGTTTAGGCCAAGGCTGTTCCATGGCAAATCTCGTCAGTTGGTAGTTTGGATGTTTATCATAAGCGATCGCACTCGGCGTAATATTAACCACTCGTTGAAAGGATTTAAGTTCCTGGTGAAAGCGCTGGAGATTTTCGTACCCTTCCATATCTCCAAGGTATGGACTTACAAAAGCCCTCTGCCCAGAGGCGAGGCAAAATGTATTTTTAAGTTCTCCCCCTACACTGAGAATGGGGGTCTTAACATGGATAGTGGGCATCAAAATCGGTAATGGAACGTATCCGCGAGCTCTTCGAAAAAACACAGTTTCATTTCCTATCACTTGAACGACCGAGTCGTCACAAGGATGATAAATATCTCTGTTGTGCATAAGAAAATAATCGGCAATTCCCTGTAAATCTTCCAGTGCCTCCTCATTTGAATAAATAAGTGGGCGTCCACTGAGGTTGGCACTCGTCATGACTAAAAAATCATAGGGTCCTTCAAACAATAGATGGTGGAGTGGGGTATAAGGGAGTATAATTCCTAGTGTATGTATACCCGGCGCAATGTCCTCTGGTAAAGAATCCACTAGTGCAAGCTTCCGTTCCAGAACAACAATGGGGGCAGCAGAACTCCGTAACAATTCCTCTTCTTTGGCACAAATATTGACTTCTTTACATGCCTTGGCAACAGATCGCGCCATAACCGCAAAAGGCTTAGATCCCCGTTCTTTTCGTTCTCGCAAGCGACGCACGGCTCCCACGTTGCGAGCATCACAAACGAGATGAACCCCCCCTAGCCCCTTTACTGCAATAATTCCACCTTGAGCAAGCTGATCTACGCCTACACCTGGGAGCCGTCGACCAAGAGCATCATTAAGTTGAACCTTGGGCCCACAAGTTTCACAGGCAACCGGTTGGGCATGAAATCGCCGATCCCTTGGATTTGTATAGTCTTCTGCACACGAGTTGCACATCGGAAATTTAGACATAGTCGTTAATGCTCGATCATAAGGCACGTCACGGATAATTGTATAGCGAGGACCACAATTCGTGCAATTTGTGAAAGGAAATTGGTAATACCGGTTCTTAGGGTCAGCCATGTCTTTAAGACAATCTCCGCACGTTGCAACGTCCGGAGAAATTAAGACATCCGCCTCTTCCTCCGCTTCACTCTCAACAATTTTAAACGTTCTATAATTAGCAAGCTCTATCTCAACCGACCGTGCTGTCACAATTTGCGCCAAAGGGGGAACTTCCTTAATCAAACGATGATAGAACAAGTCAAGATTATTTCCTTCTGCATGAATTGTTACACCATGGCTCGAGTTATTCACCCAACCATTAATACCTAGTTCTTCTGCAAGCTTAAAAACAAAAGGTCGAAATCCTACCCCTTGAACAATACCATTAAAGTAAATAGCTATTGCTTTTATTTTCATTATTAACGACCAGCTTTCAAGCTACCTATATTAATTCTTCTTTTAACACTCTTATTGTACACGCCACACTCTATTCTCTTCAAGTAGATATGTGACTATAACACAAAAAAATTAATTATTTATATTTATAATTTTCAATTAATAAAATAAATAATTAATTTTCTGAATATTTCTTTAAGTCAAGCAGGAAATTACAATGTTTTGCAGAATATATATCTTTCTTTTAATTTACAAGGGGTACACAGTAGAAGGAGACCACACAAATTCAGGAGGTGTCTGTATTAGTATGGGTAATTTTGATTTACTCAAAGTCAAAGGGGTTTCTCGGCGTGATTTTATGAAATTAATTGCGGCAACAACAGCAGCTCTCGGCCTACCCGAACTTATTATCCCTCAAGCGGCCAATGCAGTGGAACAAGCACTTAAGAAGCCACCTGTCATCTGGTTGGAAGGTATGGATTGTACTGGGTGTACAGAATCAGCCATTGCCACTTTAAACCCCTCACCTGCTGAGCTCATTCTAGACATGCTTTCGATTCGCTATCACGAAACCATTATGGCCGGATCCGGTTATACAGCAGAGGAAGCTTACCAATCAGCTCTTAAAGAAAATTTCATTCTCGTCGTAGAAGGCGCCTGCCCAGCCAAAAAAGAACAAGACGGTTACTGTATGGTTGGAGGAAAACCCTTCCGTGAAACCCTTATTCAAGCGACTAAAAAAGCTCAGGCGATCATCGCCATTGGAAGTTGCGCTTCCGAGGGGGCAGGAATTCCAGGGGCTTGTGCAACTGGTGCCGTCGGGGTAGGAGAAATTCTCAAAGCCGAGGGAATACACACACCACTCATCAATCTCCCATGTTGTCCTGTCAAACCTACAACCCTAATCGGTACAATTCTGTATTACTTGACCTATCAGAAGGTTCCAGCGCTTGATTCGCAAAATCGCCCAGTTGCCTTCTATGGAAGTTTGTTACATGACAACTGTCCACGGCGCGGTCACTTTGAAAATGGAGAATTCCTAACAGATTGGAATGATCCTATCCAAAAAGAATATTGCCTGATGTTAAAGGGCTGCAAAGGTCCTAAGACTTACACCGACTGTGCTCAAGTATGGTGGAATGACAACACCAACTTCTGTATTAATGCTGGTTCTCCCTGTGCGGGATGTTCAGAGAAAGACTTTTATAATGGATTTAGCCCATTATATTCCAAACAAGAAATGTTTAAGCTTCCAGGTATAGGTCAGGTTAATGCAGATACCGTTGGGACCGTTGTCGGAGGAGCTGCAGCAGTGGGCCTAGGGGTTCACTTAGTTGCTACAGCAGCAAGCGGAAGACTGAACAAAAAGGATCATAAGGAGGAAATGTAGATGGCCAAAATAATTATTGATCCTTTAACTCGCATTGAAGGACACTTAAGAATTGAAGTAGAAGTTGAGAATGGCACAGTCTCTGAAGCACATGTCATAGGAACCATGTATCGTGGGATTGAGCCTATGCTGCGTGGCCGTGATCCTCGGGATGCGACCTATGTTACAGAACGCGTATGTGGAGTTTGCGCAGGTTCCCATGGTTGGGCGTCCTCTATGGCTCTAGACAAAGCCTTTGGAGCGAACGTTCCAGCCGGTGGTCGGATTATTCGCAACCTAATCATTGGTGCCATGTGGCTACATGACCATCCCCTGCATTTTTATCACCTGAGTGCCCTTGACTACCTAGATGTCATGGCCGTCGCGCAATATCAAGGGAAAGACCCTGGACTTATGGCTGTAAAAGATAAAGTAGTGAAGCTCGTTGCGGCAGGAGATACCGCTCCGTTGACCCCTCGCTACAAACCGGATGCCTTCAGTGTCAACGATCCCGAGTTAGTAACAATGGCTGTCGGCCACTACCTAAAAGCCTTGGAGATGCAAGCGAAAGCCAAGAAAATGTCCGCACTTTTTGCAGGGAAACAGCCCCACCAATCTTCCATTGTCGTNNTATCTTTCCTACGGCGGATTTGCCCGTGACAATGCTGGTAAAGATTTATTCCTTAAAGCAGGCGTCATTATGGATGGCAATTTAAGCAATATCTTACCGGTCGATGAGAAGAAAATTACGGAGGATGTTCAATATTCTTGGTATAAAGCCAGCGCTAATGGTAAAACGCCCTATACTGAGGATACCGTACCTGATCTAGGTAAGCAGGGTGCCTACACCTTTGTTAAAGCCCCTCGTTATGATGGTAAACCAATGGAAGTTGGGCCTCTTGCCCGAATGCTTGTTATGCAACCTAAAGGTTTTATGGACATTGTTGCCAAGTATCATATCAAACCGGGTGCTGTCGCACGTCATGCTGCCCGAGCTTATGAAACCCTCCTTCTCGCCAAGGAAATGTTCACTTGGTTAGATGCTTTAGAGAAAGAAATGGGGTCTAAGGACTTCCGCATTCATGATACTGAGCATTGGGAAGCTCCAAAGCAAGGGCAAGGGGCTGGCATGACTGAAGCTCCAAGAGGTTCACTTGGCCACTTTATCAAAGTTACCAATCATAAAATTGAAAACTATCAAATGGTCGTTCCAACCACCTGGAATTTTTCGCCAAGAGATG
>PKWS01000085.1 GCA_003132105.1 Desulfosporosinus sp. | reverse complement strand
TCGGGTTATGCCATTTGGGAAAAAATGCAGGCAGTTCTGGATAAAATGTTTAAAGACACCGGACATGTCAATGCATATTTTCCTTTATTTATTCCAAAATCATTCTTCAGTAAAGAAGCCAGCCATGTAGCAGGCTTCGCCAAAGAATGTGCTGTCGTCACTCATTACCGTTTAAAGAACTCTCCAGACGGCAAAGGTATAATAGTTGACGAAGATGCCAAACTTGAAGAAGAATTAATTGTTCGCCCGACATCAGAAACTATTATATGGGATACTTATCGTGGCTGGATCAAGTCATGGCGTGATCTTCCACTGTTAGTGAACCAATGGGCAAATGTAGTGCGTTGGGAGATGCGAACACGATTATTTCTGAGAACAACTGNNATGCTGATTTTGCTGAAAACTTCATGGCCGTCCCGGTTCTCCGAGGCACCAAATCGCCCAATGAACGTTTCGCAGGAGCGCTCGAAACTTTTTGTATTGAGGCACTCATGCAGGACGGCAAAGCACTTCAGGCAGGTACTTCTCATTTTCTGGGAGAGAATTTCGCTAAAGCCTTTGATGTAAAGTTCCTGAGTAAGGAAAATAAGCTCGAATATGTATGGGCTACCTCATGGGGGGTCTCTACCCGTTTAATGGGAGCGCTCATCATGGCTCACTCTGACGACAATGGTCTGGTCTTACCTCCAAAGCTTGCTCCTACTCAGGTGGTCATCATACCTATTTATAAGAATGCCGAACAGTTGGCAATTATAAGTGAGACCGCTGTTAAAATCAAAAACAATTTACTGGCTAAAGGCATCAGCGTTAAATATGATGACCGGGAGACACAAAAACCGGGTTGGAAGTTTAACGAATATGAGTTCAAAGGTGTTCCGGTTCGTATTGCAATCGGCCCAAGAGATCTTGAAAACGGAACTGTCGAAGTAGCACGTCGCGATACTTTAGAGAAAGCCGTATATCAGATCATCGATATCGAAAAGAAAATCGAGCATCTGCTTGAAAATATTCAGGACAACATGTTCCAGAAGGCTTTGTCATTCCGCGATGAAAACACTCGTCTGGCCGATACATGGGAAGAATTCAATACTATTTTGGATACCAAGGCAGGTTTTGTCCTTGCACATTGGGATGGAACGCCTGAAACTGAACAGAAAATCAAAGATGAGACCAAGGCTACGATCCGTTGTATTCCTTTGGACAATAAACTTGAAGAAGGTAAATGCATATACTCCGGCAAACCATCAACACAACGTGTTGTGTTTGCACGGGCATACTAAATCCTAAAGTGTAATTTAATTTCTAAATGACTTGTCATATTTTTTTGGCAAGTCATTTTTTATTGTTCCGGGTATTCAAAATATAGGGTAAGGCAATAGCAAATAAAATCCCGATAACTCCCAACCATTGAAGGGCGCTAACTTTTTCGTCCAGAATCAATACAGAGGCTATCACAACGACTGGTAATTCAACAGCGCTGATTATGGTCCCCAGAGCCAGGCTCACTACCGGCAAGCCTTTATTTAACAGCACTGGTGCAATAACAACTCCAAGAAGACCTAAAAGTAAACCCCACTTCACAATTTCGAAATTTGAAACAGTGAAGAGGATTGTTTCCGGAGGAAAACACAACATGGTAACTACCAACGAACCAAGTGACATATAAAAAGTCCTGCTCAAGGGAGCTGCCTGTGTTACTGTATTTCCACTGACATAAATAACAAGGGTGTAAGAAACCGCAGACAGTAAAGCCCAAAAGACACCCAACATGCTGAGATGTATACTACTGGCCTCTACTGCGCCGGAAGCCAATAAGGTACCTCCGAGCAAGACCAACAATGAAAAGATTTTTTCTTTACCCGGTCTCTTTTTAGTTAAAATAGCTTCCATCACTATTCCCATCCAGGTAAACTGGAATAGAAGTACGATCCCAATTGAAGCGGGTAGCAATGCAAGCGCCTTGTAAATGAATACCGTAGTAAATCCCAGGAAAGTCCCCGCCCCTGCCAGTAATAACTTCTGGCGGTTTGATGGTTTTATGTATTCAGATAACTTAGGACCTGTAAAATTCTGAATAATCAAAACAATGCTTACCAGAATGGCGCCAAACAAGACCTGACCCACGCTGACTTCTGCAGGAGAAAATCCATCTCTATATGCAAGTTTGGCAATGGGCGACAGTAATCCATATCCCGAAGCACCCGCCAGTACCAATAACGAACCTTTTAAAGTCTCTTTTTTAGCTTTAACAGAAAGAAGTGTAGTTGTATTCAATATTTAAGTTTTTATTTCGTTACAAAGATACTATTCATTTCTTTATGTCAGAAGTATGTGCGAATAGAGCGGTGAAGTAAAAGGAAAGAATTACTTTTGCAAAAAATAACATTATGGATCCTCGTCTTACTGCCTTCGAGCAGCTTCTTAATATAATGGATGAACTGAGGGAGAAATGTCCCTGGGATAAAAAACAAACGATCGAAACACTGCGCTACCTCACCATTGAAGAAACGTATGAACTCTCAGACGCCATCCTGGAAAAGGATCTTGAAGAGGTTAAAAAAGAACTTGGCGATCTGATGATGCACATCGTATTCTATGCTAAGGTTGGGTCAGAACTCAATGCCTTCAATATGGTGGACATTTTGCAGGGGATCAACGAAAAACTGATACGCCGACACCCGCATATTTATGGAGACGTAAAAGTTGCGAACGCCGATGATGTAAGCCAGAACTGGGAAAAAATTAAAATGGGTGAAGGACGTACCTCAGTTTTGTCGGGAGTTCCGAACTCATTGCCAGCCATGATAAAGGCTCACCGTATTCAGGAAAAAGCCCGCGGAATAGGTTTTGACTGGGAGGAGCCTTCACATGTCTGGGCCAAAGTGCTTGAAGAACAACAGGAGATGCTCGATGAAGTAACCGATACAACCGATCACACGAAACTGGAAGAAGAATTTGGCGATTATCTCTTTGCACTGGTAAACTATGCCCGCTTTGTTGGCGTAAACCCTGAAGATGCATTAGAACGTGGTAACCGGAAATTCATTCGCAGGTTTCAATTCATTGAAGAAAAAGCCAAAGCATCTGGAAAACAAATGCATGAAATGACACTGGCCGAGATGGATGCATTCTGGAACCAGGCAAAAGTTGAAGAACGTTTATAATCAGAAACTACGCACTATTGAAATATCCAAATATCAGCAGACTAATGATTTTCCTAATCATCTCTGCCAGTTTTTCTTCCAGCTTTGCACAGAAAAGTCTATCTCCACCTTTTGATAGTATCCATCCTTCAAAAGTTGATACTGCTGAAACGTTCAAATATACGATTCTAAATCTCCATACCATTGGAACCGGCTATGCTGATGCAGGTAAATGTACCACATCACCACTTCGCTGGAAGGGTAAAGATTGGCTTAAAATCCTGGCCTTCGCCGGTGCAGGTCTGGCCATTCATCAATTAGATGCACCGATCAATAATTTAGCCTATAATAACAATACCGGTTTTACAAAAGGATTCAGCAATGTCTTTGAACCCATTGGGAACGTAGTGTATGTTCTACCGGCGATTGGGGTTACCTATATTTGTTCCCGCATAACAGGAAATGACGAGCTAAGTGGTTTAACAATCACAGCCGGCAAGGCAGTTGTTATTGCAAATACCTTTGTAACTTATGGTAAAATATTAGCACATCGTCATCGCCCAAATGCTGATACTCCTTCAAAACCAAACCAATGGGATGGTCCTCGTCTGGATCTTAAAGATGGTTCTTTTTTCTCTTCTCATACCACAACTTCTTTTGCCCTGGCCACAGTAATTGCTTCATATTATGCAGATAAAAAATGGGTGCCTCCAATAGCTTATACATTAGCATCGCTTGTAGCGGTTTCAAGAATTGCCGGACACGATCATTGGGCAACAGATGTATTTGCCGGAGCAGTAATCGGTTACAGTATCGGGAAACTGGTTTATAAACTGAACCGCACCAAAAAGATTAAGTTAGTTGTTACTTTATAGGCTCTTATAAAGATTGAAATAATAAACTATTCAACTACAGGTCACTCTTGGTTTTTTCTAAGA
Organism: Desulfosporosinus sp.; assembly: GCA_003132105.1. Classification (GTDB taxonomy): domain Bacteria; phylum Bacillota; class Desulfitobacteriia; order Desulfitobacteriales; family Desulfitobacteriaceae; genus Desulfosporosinus. Next base: position 57 of record PKWS01000085.1, on the reverse strand, counting down.
GGGTGATTCCCTGGATGATCATCTTTTTATCAACCGCCTTGCACATATCATAAACCG
>PKWS01000195.1 GCA_003132105.1 Desulfosporosinus sp. | reverse complement strand
TCACTCACGATATACCCCCCTTCGGTCCAATAATAAAATCATCGCATAAATCAACTTGTCTTAATTATAAAGTAGAAAATCAGTTCTATCAAGCACTATCTTCAATTTATTTACATTTCTATTTGATTGCCTAAAACGTTTCGTCCACATCAATACCCGCCATCTTAATCAGATACATGGCATTGCGTGTGGTTGAAATCCCTGGTCGAAGTTTGTAGTCAAAATGGATTTCATCGTTTTTATAAAACTCTCTAAAATGATAGTTTCTGATTCTCCGCTCACTTTCTCGTTCTAGATCTCCTAGTTCCAAATCATGAGTTGATACCATTCCCATGGCCCCGGCCTTGCTCAATTGTCGGATCAGGACCTTAGCCCCAGCGTGTCGATCTTGTGAATTTGTACCCTTGAATATTTCATCTAATAGGAAGAATATTTTTCTTTCAGTTTTTGTTGCGCTGACAATCTCTTTAATTCGCAATAATTCTGCGTAGAATGAAGAGATATTTTCGCCAAGGTTATCGCTCACGCGCATACAGGTATAAATTCTCAGCATCGAGCAGCTGAAACGCTGGGTACACACGGGGGCCCCAGCATACGCCAGAACAAGATTAATGCCCAGAGTGCGAAGTAAGGTGCTCTTTCCTGACATATTCGAACCTGTAATTAATAAGATGCTGGAGTGCTTATCGATGGATAAATCGTTAAACGTCGAATTAGCCAAGAGTGGGTGTCCCATATTAACTGCAACTATACCTGAATTTTCCGAGACGATTTCAGGCAGCGCCCACTCTGGGTGATCAAAGTGAATAATTGCCAGACTTGCTAACCCCTCCAGCTCAGCTACCGTATCCACCCAGCGACCGAGAGAACGGCCAGACTTCTCTTTCCAAGCTTCTAAGGCGATCATGCACTGGATATCCCAGAGAGTAAAAATGTTAATGACTAAAAACATCGCATTGCCCCGATTAGATATGAGCTCAGCCAAACCCGAAAGCTTTCTTATTTGCTCGAAGGCTGCCTTGCCGTCGCGGTCATATAAACCCTTCTTCAGGTCTTGCAGGTAGTCCGATTTAAATGTCCGCTTTTCAAACCGTTCCAGCATTTTTTCATAAATATTGATACTGTCCTTATAGGCATAAACCGCTTCAAGTGCATTGCCCCTTTGCTTTCCGGCAAAGAGTATGATCGTCTGAATTAAAAAACCCGTCAGTGGATACCAGAAGGATACTCTGGATGTAACAAAATAAAGAACTAAAAATGTAAGAGTGATCATCGGGAGCGCTCGAGCTAGGATGACAATCCCAGGTCGCAGGTAGATTGCGTCATACGTCTTCGCCCATTCTATGATACGTGTTGGAGAATTTAACGGACGCTTCGTCGTCCCAGCCTCCGCCATAAACCGATGTCGCCATGCAAGATTTAGCGCCAGTTCCTTGATTGCTTCTTGTCTCTTTTGAATGGCCCTACCATCAACTGGGGGCTCAGTCAACCACTCTTTCAGCTTTTCCCTGCCCCTATAGGTTTTTGCAGTATTAATCCACTGGAAAAGCGAACTGGACCCAAAAAGGTCAAGATCTTCTGAATAAGGGTGAGCGGGGTCTTTAAAGTCTTCTCCTGTATCAGGGAAGGCTTTCCACTCTCCGGCTAAACGCTTCAAGGCTTGGTCATAGATATCATAGAGCACCTGAATATAGTTTTGTTTTGTTCTGAATTTTTGATGCCAAAAGACAAGTGCAGCAAAAGACACCACTGTAAAGAGAAGAATGCCTTGGCCCAAAGAAGACCTTTGGGTCATATAAAGAAAAACCGCCAACGCACACCCAGCAATGAACAGGGCTAGTCTAGCATTACTTAATCGGTTAACCGTTTGGATTAGTTTTTTTACCCGCCGCGCGTAATACGTCTTTCGTTTTTCATACTGTTCTTTTGGCCCTTCCAATATGGTTTACCCCCCTACTATACTTACACACAATAAGTTCTTACTTACTTACTTACTTACTTACTTACTTACCTACTTACCTACCAACCACTCGATCCCACCAATTCTATTGAATTATAACCAATATATTCCAGCCTTACCTTACTATACCCTATTCTGCCTGGCGTTGCCAAAAGCCTTCTCTTAATTTCGTTCTTTCCTAATGATTTCTTAGATGCTATACTTGGAATACTTGGGTATTGGAGGGGTTTTTATGGGACTAAGTAAATTGACGACTACTTTACTGGCACTGGATTCTCTTTCTATTTACAGGGCACTGCTAAAGGACAAGGTACTATTTAAGCTGAAAGCACTGCTTATTTACCTCGACCATGGAGACGTTGCACTTCGTAAATTGGTCAATTTATACAATGACTTTTACTTTGAGCTGGCAAAAAGTGAGACGATCTCATTAAATGACTATATCATAGACCAAATAGTGTTTGATGAGAATCCATTTTCATTTAAGATACAAGCTGTGCAATGCAGTGACTCTGATAGTGTTCTTGAGAAAGCTGTTTCCAATGATTTAAGAGGTCTTCAACTCGTTTCAAAACTTGATCCGTCTATGATCAAAGCTGAGATAACCGAGTTGTTTGAAGACAACAGTGCTAAACAAATAATAGAGGGGCTGCCTGATTGGGTATTAGAAAGTCAGCCTACCAGCAGTCTTGGTCCTATAAAACGAGTGAAGGATAGGTTTAAGTCATGCAAGCGGTGGGAGGAGTGTATAGAGGATCTTAGGAATTTCCACAAAACCTACGGTTGCGGTATATATGCTCGCTATATCGCATTTGTTTGGGAGAAGACGGATGGCCATGGCTACCTAAAAGGGATAGATAGTCCGGACGCAATCACCTTAAACGAACTAGTGGATTACCAAAACGAACGTTCAAGAGTGATTGAAAATACACTTCAGTTTTTGGACGGCTGTCCATCCAACAATGTTCTTCTTTACGGAGACAGGGGTACCGGGAAATCATCCACTGTCAAAGCCATACTTAACGAATATCATAGCCATGGACTGCGGATGATAGAAGTTCCAAAAGCCTACCTTGCTGATTTCCCCTTAATTATTAGGCATTTAAAAAATAGATCCCAAAAGTTTATCATCTTCGTTGATGATCTGGTCTTTGGGGACAATGAGGAGAACTATACCTCTCTGAAGGCAGTGCTCGAGGGTGGCCTTGAAAGTAAAACGCCCAACATATTAATCTATGCCACCTCCAACCGAAGACACCTGGTAAAGGAGTATTTTAGTGAAAGAGCTGGCTTGCAGTCAGGCAACCATAATGAGGAGGTACATGCAGGAGACAGCATGCAGGAAAAGCTTTCGCTCGCGGATAGATTTGGCATCAGTGTGGTGTTCTCTTCCCCTGATCAAAACCGATATCTAAAAATAGTCGATGGGATTGCTGAAAGCAGACATTTAAAAATCGACAAAGAACGGCTACAAAGAGAGTCACTGCAATGGGCGCTTTGGTATAACGGCCGTTCTGCACGGACTGCAAGACAATTTGTCGATTGGATCGAAGGACATGAACACTTGAAAAACCAATAAGATTAAGTTTCTTCATATAAGGATAGCTAGAACGCAAGCCAACAATTCAGCTTGCGTTCTTTGTTTCGTGTTATCCATAATTTGCGAAACCCTTGATAACGTCCCACTCCTTAAGCTTCTCTTCATACCTCTTAGTATTTGCGGGGCTAGAGGATGTAAGCTTATGGAACGTTAGATTCGATGATGCGCCGAATCCGATCCGCCTTTTATAGATTTCGTACGCTTTGCCTCCATTAAATAGAACTGTTAATATGTCAGGATATGCCTTGAACAAAGCACTAAAGTCGTTTACTTTCTCTTCCCGAATATTAGAATCCAAACTACCTTCCCTGTAACAATTTTCGACGACATCCCATACCGCAATTTTCTTACTTTTAATAAAGGAAATCTTTTTTTCGTATACCTGACTGGCTGGTGTCTTAAAAAGCTCATAGAGTATCTTCCAGAATTGGTTCCTGGGGTTAGCATAATACTGTTGTAATCTGAGGGATTCTACACCTGGCATAGACCCAAGTATTAAGACGCGTGAACGCTCATCAATGATGGGCCCAAATGAAGTCAGCAGATTCATGTAGTTTCCCCCTACCTTAGGCGTTTCTGAAGGCCGAGCAAATCCTCGATTCGTTCATTCATATAAGCATAAGAGTCTTCTACCGCTTTATTATAAATATAGGGTCCTATATCATTGACAATAAAATCCAGCAGTAACTCCGCGCCTAAATTACTAAGCTCTTCATTCCTCTCGTTCCAATAATGTCTTTTTAAATTCTCAACGAGAAGCACTCTAACTTCTTTATTTAATTCTATTTCCATTTTCATCAAAGATTATCTCCCCCTTAAGTTGATAATTAAGGCCTAGTTATTCTGTGACACGTAATCAACATAACAATTATACTCTAAACATGAGATAAGTTTAAAAAAACCTTTGAGGTTTTGCGTTTTGTAATAAGCTTCCCTACCTTATTAATCTTAGTGGGCCATAAATAGATCTTCGTGTGTATGAATAATAGTTTATATTCTAGAGAACAATCTAAAAAACTGCATAAAAGGAGAACTTCCATGGATGATTATTTTGACAATGTCGACAGTACGGAGATTAACTTAAAGTATTTTACTGAACATCACGAGAGTATTTATAAGGCCTATGAGAAATACGGTCAGCTTGTACATAAGGAAGGCGGTCCTTTAGATGAGAAGACATGCTGGCTAATTAAAGTAGCACTGTCGACAGAGTGCCAATACCCTAGGGCTTTAAGAACGCACATTTTAAAAGCCTTAAGTAGCGGGTGCACTAAAGAAGAAATTGAACACTCTATTCTCTTGGTGGCTCCCAGCGCAGGATTTCCTAAAACCATGTCTGGTATTTTAATCTTGAGAAAAATCTTAGACGAATCAGGCAACGATTCTATACACTGAATTTCCCAATTATGAATTATGAATGTAACTTTCTTCTATAACCAACACCCTGACATGAAGCCCTTTGCCTTTGTTTTTAAGGTAAGAGGGCTTCTCTTGTCGCCCAACTCCTTATGATTTCAGGACTTAAAGTCCTAAAGTTATTATTTTTCTTCTGAATAATTCCTTTTTTTGTTAGATTTTACATCGGATTATCTATGTATTTTTGTGGTAAAGTGATATAATATAATCTTGGAATAAAAATATATATAATAAAGGAACGATTAAAAATGATTAGTACCAGTGGGATCACTTTAAGATTCGGTAAAAGGGCATTATTTGAAGATGTCAATGTGAAATTTCTCCCCGGAAACTGTTACGGGTTAATCGGAGCAAATGGCGCCGGAAAATCGACGTTTTTAAAAATACTATCAGGCGAAGTTGACTCTACCAGTGGCGATGTCATCCTAACGCCCGGCGAGCGAATAGGCGTTTTAAAGCAAGATCACTTTGAATTTGAAGAGTCTGAAGTGTTGCAAACCGTCATGATGGGGCACACCAGACTATATGAGATTATGGTAGCGAAAGATGCACTCTATGCAAAACCGGACTTTTCCGAAGAGGACGGCATTAATGCTTCCATACTAGAGGGCGATTTTGCCGAACTCAATGGTTGGCAAGCTGAGGCCGAGGCCTCAGAACTACTAATGGGTTTAGGGATTGGCAAGGACCTTCAAAGTAGTAAAATGAAGGACCTTAGCGGGAACGAAAAAGTTCAGGTACTACTCGCTCAAGCCTTATTTGGTAATCCAAATATCCTGTTACTCGATGAACCTACCAACCACTTGGACCTACATTCGATCTCTTGGTTGGAAAATTTCCTGTACAATTATGAAAATACGGTCATTGTCGTCTCTCATGACCGGCATTTTTTGAACAAAGTGTGCACGCACATTGCTGATATCGATTTTGGCAAGATTCAACTATTCGTTGGAAACTATGATTTCTGGTATGAATCGAGCCAATTAGCCCTAAGATTGATGAGAGAATCCAATAAGAAAAAAGAAGATAAGATTGAGGATCTCCAGAAGTTTATTCAAAGGTTTAGCTCCAATGCTTCTAAAGCCAAGCAGGCAACCTCCCGTAAGAAACAATTAGACAAGCTGACCTTAGATGACATTAAGCCATCATCTCGTAAATACCCTTATATCTCTTTCACCCCAGACAGAGAAGCAGGCAACAATATTTTGACAGTCAAGGACTTAACCGTAACTGTTAATGGCCAAAAGGTACTCGACAACCTCTCGTTTATTGTAAATAAAGGCGATAAGATTGCCTTCGTAGGTCCTGACGGCAATGCTAAAACAACCTTGTTTAAAGTTTTAATGGGGGAAATTGTCCCAGATGAAGGGGAATTTACCTGGGGAATTACAACGACACAAGCGTTTCTTCCTCTGGATAACTCCTCCTATTTCGAGACCAATTTGAACGTAGTAGATTGGCTAAGACAATTTTCCAAAGATCCCGAAGAATCTTTCGTCCGGGGATTCTTAGGGAGAATGCTTTTCTCCGGAGAAGAATCGTTGAAACAAGCTAGCGTTCTTTCTGGTGGAGAAAAGGTACGCTGCATGCTTTCCCGAATGATGCTCAGTGGGTCAAATGTACAATTACTGGATGAACCCACCAATCATTTGGATATGGAGTCCATTACTGCTCTAAATAATTCCTTGACGAGCCTTGATGGAAATGTGCTGTTTGTATCCCAAGATCACCAGTTTGTCCAAACTATTGCTAACCGCATCATTGAAATCACACCCAAAGGTCTACTTGATCGCCAAATGACGTTTGATGAATATCTCGAAAATGAAGACGTTAAGGTCTTGCTAGAAAAGTTGTATAGTTAATTTGACATCCATCTATTTTTTAGTTATACTAGTGTAAGCTCGTTAAAACTAGTGGATTTAAGCAAACCTTCTCTATTGCCAAAGGCTCCGGGAAGAAGTTGGTGAACTTGCCATGTAGCACGGGTAATATAATAGTGGAGGTTTTTTTATAATGTTCAATGACAAAGTATTAAGTTGCAAAGACTGTGGTCGGGATTTCGAATTTTCAGCATCTGAACAAGAGTTCTATGCTGAAAAAGGGTTCACTAACGAACCTGGACGTTGCCCTGAGTGCCGTGCAGCTAAAAAAGAACAAACCAGAAACCAAGGCGGCGGCGGTGGCTATTCTCGTCAACAACGCGAAATGTTCCCAGCTGTTTGCGCTACTTGCGGTAAAGAAACTACGGTTCCTTTCCAACCTTCTGGCGACAAACCTGTATATTGCCGTGAGTGCTATCAACCCCGTACACGTAGCAACTGGTAAATCGTTATATAGTAGAAACCTTCTTGGGCTTAAGTGCCTAGGAGGGTTTTTCTTTATCTAGGGCAAAAAGTATAACTTTCGGGTCGAACCCTTCCTTTACATTCAGAAGCAGTAAAGGCCCAAGAAGTTTTCTATCTTGGGCCTTTTATTTAATTTCGTAACCCTTCATTACGGTCTAGATATAATCCTCGTCAACACTTTATTCTAAGGAGCGTGAGGATTTAATTCACTGTAGTACTTGAGGGTGCAGTCGGTGTGGTGGATGTGGTCGGAGCCACGGCGCCATTACCAAAAAGTACCACACCCATTACCACCACGCATGCCTTTACCCATATCTCCCGGTACAAAGGTTCCACTGGCTAAGGCTTCTTTTTGGACTGTTAACTGAGCTTGAGCTGCGTTACTCCAAGTTTCAATCTGGTCGGCAGTCATTGGTTGACCGTTATTTAATTTGCCTTCACGCATACCCTTATTGCTCTTACCTTACTTAATATCATAGCGTCGCATTTTTTCATAAAGCCAGGAACGTGAAATCCCCAAGAGCCGGGCAACCTCCGACTTGTTGCCTTTCATCTTCTGTAACGCCTTTTCCAAGGTTTCTTTATCCAAGTGCTCATGAGCATTTTCTAGGTTCCAACCCTTCTCCGACGGTAAGGAGACTCCTAGTTTCTGTTCCCTGAGGTAAAAAGGCAAATCCTCAAGTTCCAGCATATCCCCAGAGGCAAAATTGACCGCTCTCTCAATCACATTTTTTAATTCCCGAACATTCCCCGGCCAACGATGACCGAGGAGAATTTTGCGTACGGCCGGGGAAACGCCGGTAATCTGTTTGCCGAAATCTCGATTTAGTCGTTCCAAGAAAACATGAACGAGGGGAATGATGTCTTCCGACCGATCGTACATGGGGATGATATGGAAATGGATCACATTGAGGCGGTAGTAAAGGTCACTACGGAATTCGCCACACTCCACCTTCTGTATAAGGTTCTTGTTGGTAGCGGTAATAATCCGCACATCCACCTTCACGGATTCGTTGCTCCCTACTGGCTCAAAACTCTTGTCCTCAAGCACTCGCAGAAGCTTGCTCTGCAAATTGAATGACATATCCCCGATCTCATCTAGAAAAAGCGTCCCTCCATTGGCGATGGCAAATTTACCCGCTTTCCCTCCCTTCTGTGCCCCGGTAAACGCTCCACTCGTATACCCGAAGAATTCGGACTCCAGAAGATTTTCGGGAACGGCTGCGCAATTAACCTTTACATAAGGGCCTTTTCGGTAGTGACTAGCCCGGTGGATCGCTTCCGCAAAAAGTTCCTTGCCTGTGCCACTTTCACCCGTCAGCAAAATCGTTGAATTTCCTTGTGCCGCAATCTCAGCCTCATGCTTTAAACGGCGCATAGCCTGGTTTACCGAAACGATTTGATTGAAGGTGACTTCTATTTTAGTTTCACCCGCTTTTTCCTTGTAAAATTTAAGTTCATGGTCCATCTGAGCCAGTCTCTCAGCAACAACTTTCACTTCTTCCAGCTTTTGAAAGACGATTTTTCCCACCGCTCCGATGATCTTGCCCTGACGTACGATCGGTAAGCGGGAGACGATGTAAGCCCGACCGTGAATAACCTGGATTTCATTGGTTTCCGCCATTCCGGTTTTCAAGGTTCGAAGAAGGCGGGTGTTTTCGATCACCTGATCTACAGGTCGTTGCAAAAGCTCATTCTCCCTCTTGCCAAAAAAATGACAGGCCGCCTCATTGACCAAAGTGATTATCCCCTGGTCATCCACGACAAAGATCGCTTCGTAGGCAATATTGGTCACTGTGAGCAACGTTTCGTACAATCGCTTAGTCACATCTAACTCAAGTGCGACTTGATCAAAATCAGTCAAAGCCTGGAAAACGATTACCGCCCCAGCGTCCTCGCCCACTGGGCTAATATTGCAAAGAACGGTCACCTGATTCATTTGAGTCTGCACCCCTACTAAATGCTGTGACTGATTAAGTGCTGCGCTTAGATCTAGGCTTGGAAAGACGTTGACAAACAGACAACCTTTGAGCAACTCCTGCTTCAAACGGAGGATTTTCTCGCCCGAGGGATTTATCTGCTGAATGCGGTTGTTTCGATCCACGAAGATGAGCCCGTTGGGCATGGCCTGGTATACGGTGTTAAGTTCGACGGCTAACTGTTCCGCTTCATGGAACAGAGCCATGATCATGTCCACCTTAGTGAAAACTCCAAGTACTTTACCCTCTTTGTCTACCACTACGCCCGTACCCACCGGACTCTGTTTCACTCGCTGTTCTACCTCCCTATAAGGGGTGTTAACTTCTACTGTCACCGCCTGGTGGGTGAAATGTCGCTGAATTGTTTCCGACGGGTCTGCCCCGGCCATAAAGGCATCCAGCACATTAGCTTTGCTAAAGATCCCGATCAGCAACCCATCTTCATCTACCACCGGTAAGGCGTCCAGCTTAGTCCAGCGTAAAAGTGCTACCCCCTGCCCAAGATTATCCTCGGGATGGAGAAGAGGAACATCCCGAGTCATCATATCGCTCATTAGCATCCAAGCTCACCTCGCCATCATCCTAGGGGAAGATACTTCTACCTTCATGACCCTTTTCAAGGATCCCTCTCGTTCTATTTCTCCCCACCCACCAGTGATTCCTCTTATTTGTCAGAACTTTCATGTTTTAGATAATTAGGGTCCCTCGTCATCCGAGGGGCCCTAATTCATTATCCATTTAAATTGACTTTATTTACTACCTGCGTTGACATGTACTAACCTCTCAATCTCCTCCTCGGTGAACCCCACCTCCCGCAAAACCTCCCACGTCTGTTCTCCAAACCCAGGAGGGGCCTGATCGGGGAACTCCCTTTCCTCCGGAAATTTGAGAGGATTTCCCACACTCTCTACGGTTTCACCTTGAGGATGACTGAGGGAAATAAAAAGACGCCGTGCCTTAATCTGTGGATGCTCTCGAGCTTCCGAGGGCTCCAAGATTGGCTCACTGCAAACGTCCTTATCACTAAAGAAGTTTGCCCAGTCCTTCTGTGTCCTACTTTTAAAGATCCTCTCCACCTCAGCCAAAACGTCCGGGCCGTGAGCAAACTGCTTGCCCGCGAGGTCGGGTCGCCCTACATCCTGGCAGAAAACTTGCCAGAATTTAGGTTCTAAGGCGCTCAGACTCATATAGCGACCGTCCCGGGTCTCATAAACGCCGTAGCAGACTTCTCCACCGTTCAAAATTCCTTCCCCGCGCTTCAGAGTGGGATCGGCGGCTGCCTGCTGGGCATAGAGCATAGCCATCCAGGACACCACCCCATCCAGCATAGAGACGTCAATATATTGTCCCCGGCCCGTCTGCTGGCGAGCGATGTAGGCGC
>PKWS01000096.1 GCA_003132105.1 Desulfosporosinus sp. | reverse complement strand
CATGAGTTTAAGACCGTTTTCGAAGGGCTCTATGGTATCGACCGACTCCATGAACAACACTTCGTTTTCTCCATCCTTAAGATAGGCATTTGCTTCACACATCGCATTTTGCTCCTTCATTTGAAACTAAAAAAGACCATGGAAAAAATGACCAGACTTAATGTCAAGTCAAGACCTCCATGGTCTCTTTTTTCATAATGAATATTTGACTATATCAATAGTATTCTACACATAAGTGTTAATCCCTTCTTCGGTTTTTGTTTTTATGACTAGGTAAGAAAATTTATTTTTTAACGAGGATATTTAGCAGGAATTCATGAACGGTTGTAGAATACTAATATTAATTTAATTTATTAACAAAAAGATATTGCAGAGCAAGACCATGAAGGTGTTTGCAAAGACCATGGAGGTTTGAATCATTAGAGTCAACTTTCATGGTCTTTTTGTTTTTTTAAAAGTAAGGTGCTTCAATAATATCTAACTAAATCAATTTCTAATACCTAAAAATGATCTTTCGTCAATTCAAATAAGAAACAGAAAAGGAGTTTTAGTATGCATATTCCTGACGGATATCTTAGTCCCCAAACCGATGCAGTCCTTGGTATTGTTAGTGCAATTACAGCAGCAGTAGCGGCCTCAAAAACAGCAAGTACGGTTCGTGCTAAGTACATTCCTATGCTTTCAGTCGGTGCAGCGTTTTCCTTCACCATCATGATGTTCAATGTTCCCATTCCAGACGGAACGACGGCTCACGCCGTAGGTGGATCGCTGCTCGCTGTCATTCTGGGGCCTTGGGCTACCATGATTTCTGTGTCTATCGCACTAATTATTCAAGCACTTTTCTTCGGAGACGGCGGTATTCTAGCATTGGGTGCAAATATCTTTAATATGGCGGTTGTAATGCCCTTTGTCAGCTACGCAATTTATCAACTCATCGCCGGGAAAAGCAACACACTTTCCAAACGTCGTATGATTGGAGCGGGAATTGCTGGATACATCGGAATCAATATGGCCGCAATCTGTGCCGCAATTGAATTTGGGATACAGCCCATGCTTTTCCATGCTGCTAATGGAATGCCTCTCTACAGCCCGTATGGACTTGGAGTAGCGATTCCCGCGATGGCCTTTGCTCACCTTACCATTGCAGGACCGGTTGAGGGAGTTGTGACGGGATTAGTCATCGCGTATTTGCAACGTTCTAACCCCGTTCTTCTTCAAATGCGAAGTGATTCAGGAAAATCCACGTCACCCATCCCTTACGGTCGCTATATTGCTGGTTTGCTCGTTATTGCCGTGCTTACGCCCCTAGGATTGTTGGCCTCCGGAACGGCTTGGGGCGAATGGGGCGGAGTAGATTTGCAAGCTCATCTTGGGTTCGTTCCTAGTGGCCTGGAAAAGCTAGGAAATTTCTGGAATCATATTCTATTCCCGAAATATGGTATCGCCGGATTCGATCAATCATTCTGGCGACAAGCACTCGGTTATATTCTGTCAGCCTTTTTCGCGTTGCTGGTGATCGGGGTCATCGGATTTGCTATTCAACGTTTTGCCCGTAAATCTGAGAGACATACGTGATATATTTCCTTAGTGTACCTCGTATGTTCAAGAGGGGAGAATGAAAAAGTGTGTACTAAACATCTTAGAGATATGTGGTCAAGAATAGGAATGGTTATTACTTTACTGCTTGTTGCAATAGTTGTTCTGAGCTTTTTTAAATAAAATTGTAAAATACAAACAATGAATGAGATTGAAAAAGAACGAAATAGATTTTACAGAAGAGAGAGGGTATCTAATGCTTGAAAAAAGAGATGTGGAATGTGCCCTAACCGTTGCTTTTTGGACTGAACGGGTGACCATCAAAGACCTAGAGGTGGAGTTAACGGTTGCTTCTACTGAGGTAGGATTATGCTGCCTAGGACTTGGCCCGTCTATTGAGGAAGAACAGACTTTGCGAACTTGGGCGTCACGCTGGTTACCGAAATCCTCTTTAATACGGAAGCGCGAGCCGAATAGTGAAGCTATTCGTCAACTGCAAGAGTACCTTAGTGAAAAACGCAAGGCATTTACGATCCCACTTCATCAGATCGGGACACCTTTCCAACGTCAAGTTTGGGAAGAACTTCTGCGTATTCCCTACGGAGAGACACGTAGTTATAGCCAAATAGCCACAAAGGTCAAAAATCTCAAAGGACAGAGAGCAGTGGGCATGGCTAACCATAGAAATCCAATTGGAGTGATGGTACCCTGTCATCGTGTGATCGGTAAAAACGGAAATTTGACGGGATATGCCGGAGGTTTGGACATTAAGCAAAGGCTTCTGGAACTGGAAGGGGCCATTTTACCCTTAATAAGTGAAACGACTAGGAAGAAGAGAACAGGGAAGGAAAACGCGGAGGATCAAGCCCTTTTTATGGGGGTTGAACATATCGGGATTAAGGCCTTGGACCTAGAGAAGGCCATTCAGTTTTACATAAAGGCACTTGGATTTGAATTTTTATACCGGATTAAGCCTGGGGAAGTAGAATTGGCCTTTTTAGAATTAGGGGGAACTGTCGTGGAACTAGTCGAAGTGGTCGATGGTCGACAATATGAGGATGGAGTCGTCAACCACTTGGCTATCCGTGTCTCAGATATTTTCAAAGCCATCGAACACTTAAAAGCTCAGCAAGTGGAGCTGACCTCTTCAGAGCCAATGGCTTTAGGCGAAGGTCGGTATAATTTCTTTTTTCGTGGCCCGAGTGGTGAAAAACTTGAACTGTATCAGGGGTGACAGAGAAGAAGAAAAGAGGGTCAATCGTCTTGAAATTCAAATTGAAAACGCAAGTTCCATTTCCAATGGGGCTCGAACTAGAGACAGCTCAGATGGCACAAGAAGTAGTAGGGCATTATTCTGACTTCTTTGCTTGGGTTCAGGTGGGCGAAACGCCCGCTATCTGGGTAGAGAAAGTAGATCCTTACTTCGCCCTTTCATTAGTTGAAATAAAAGAAGAAAATGAGGTTCAGAACACTAACGAGGAGACTGTGAAAGAAAAATGGTTACTTTCACAGTGGGATATTGAGTATTTCTACGGACTAACACGTCCCACAGAGGTGGGATGTGCTTGTCCTTTTGGTTGGATGGAAAAAGTGGAAGGGGTGGTCGATCAGCAATACTCTATATTTGGCGCTGAGCGGTTCCCCAATCTTTATGATAAGGCCGCCCACATGGCTTGGTTAATGATAAAAAATCAAGTGTTTCCCGATTATAATGCCGGAATTGCTGTTTTGGCAGTATTCGTGCTATTAGGGAGAAACGAAATTGTAATTTACCCGAATGAGGAAGATTTGAAGTCCTTTGTGACACTTACACGGTTATGGATTAAGAAGTTCGATCGAGAGCCAGAACACGAAGATGCCGCAATTAAAGAATTAGGAAACGTTATTGCTGCTTGGGGGCAGTAATAATGCATAAGAAGCGATATCGTACCTTTAATGAACAGTTGCGTGAAAGGTTCGGAGGAAAAACAGTTAAGGTTTCCTTGGATGCTGGATTTACGTGCCCTAACCGAGATGGGACGTTGGGAATAAGCGGGTGTGTCTATTGTAGCGAACGGGGTTCCGGAGATTTCGCTGGAGATCAGAGGTTATCCATATCAGATCAGTTTATTGAAGTGAAGGAACGGATGAAGAGAAAATGGCCCGATGCACAGTATATCGCTTATTTCCAAGCGTATACCAATACCTACGCTACGGTTAAGCGGTTGCGTAAGGTCTATGAAGAAGCCCTGGCACAGGAAAACGTAGTAGGGCTATCCATTTCAACAAGGCCGGACTGTCTGCCCGAGGATGTGCTTGATTATCTTGAGGACCTGAACCAGAGAACCTATTTANNGGTGGAATTGGGGTTGCAAAGTAGTCATGATCGAACCTTGGAATGGATTGGTAGAGGGCATAACTATGCCCAATTTCTCAAGGGTCTTGAGCAGTTGCGCGCCAGAGGAATACGGGTTTGCGCCCATATTATCCTTGGTCTGCCTGGAGAAACGAAAGCGAAGATGATAGAAACCGCGCAAGCGGTTGCCAAACTGCCATTAGAGGGAATTAAAATTCACTTACTGCATGTTTTGAAAGGAACCCCGTTGGCAACAATTTTTCAGCACGAGCCTTTTGATCTTATGACGAAAGAGGAGTATGTTTCGCTTGTCGTCGATATTTTAGAGCTCCTACCTCCAGAGATGGTTATTCATCGCTTAACAGGTGACGGCCCACCTAATGATCTCATTGGACCTCTATGGAGTCGTAAAAAATGGGAGGTTCTCAATGCTATCGATGCTGAGTTAGAACGGCGAGATTCATGGCAAGGTAAAAAGGCAGAGACAAAAAAATAGCGACCTCGAAAGGTCGCACAGTGGGGAGAGTATGAGATTATGGCCTCATAGTAGGCCTTGGGGACAGGGATGGGAAAATGAATGCCTTAGAACTGTTCGTAGTTTTAGGTTCAGGTGGAGTTATTTGGAAGCTAGGAGCCAAGTTCAGATACCGTTGCAGATCTGAATTTGTATCCATGATCCGTTGGGTTACTTGGTCGTTATTGAGGCGTTCCGTCATGTTGCACAGCTCCCTTCAAGGTAGCGTTATTTATTAGTTAGGGTGTTTCATACTGGACGTATTTTCCTTCCCAAGTACGCAAAACCGCTTTGTTTTCATCAAGGGACACTAGGTATTGAGGAGAAATGGGCGTCTTGCCTCCGCCTTTTGGGGCATTAATAATATAAGTTGGCACAGCAAGTCCTGACGTATATCCTCGTAACTGTTCTATTATTGCAATTCCGTCTTGGATTCTGGTAACGAAATGACGGGTTCCTTTGACGTTTTTAGCATGAAAGATATAGTATGGGCGAACCCTGATCTTCAGTAATTCTTGATTGAGTTTTTTCATAACCAGTGGCTGATTATTGATACCTTTGAGTAAAACAGCCTGATTTCCTAAGACCACACCAGCGGCAACGAGTTTGTCAGCCGCTTTTTTTGCGTCTTTTGTGACTTCTTTCGGGTGGTTGAACTGTGTATTGATGTAGAGAGGAGGGTATTTGGCTAGGATTGTGCATAATTCATCCGTAATGCGCATTGGTAAGGTGACTGGAGCCCGTGTCCCAAGGCGCTTGATTTCTACATGGGGGATGGCATGGAGTTCTCCGAGAAGCCAATCTAAGGTTAGATCACTGAGCAGTAAGGCATCTCCTCCAGTCACTAAGACATCTCGGATCTCTGGGTTTGCCCGAATGTAGTCAAGTGCTGCTTTAAGCTGAATTCGCGGAGAATGGGTATCTGTTTCCCCAATGTTACGTCTGCGCTGACAATGTCGACAGTACATNNTCTTCTCCCATTGGATCCTCTTCACCAAAATCATCGAAAAGTTCTGCTTCGGTAGGTAATCCTTGTAGACGGATGGGATCGAAGGGATCGGTCTCATCCATTAAACTCAGATAATAAGGAGATACAGCCCATCGAAAGGTTTTCCCTACATGTTCAATTTCTATACGTTGCCTAGCCGTCAAGGGTAGTAGCGTAGCTAGGACATTGGAGTCTGATATTCTGTGAGTCATTTGCCAATGCCAATTTTCCCAGTCTTCAAGTGTTGCACCGAAATAGCTTAAAAGCTTTGAACGACGGGATTCGTACACCTCCGAAAGTGAGAATCCCGTCGGAATAGTAGTAGATTCCTTTAGATAAGGGGTAACCATTTGCTTAAGTTCTTCGGCTCGCTTTAGTGCGTATTGACGAAAGATTTCTGGACGATTTTGTAGTTGAGCAGACATTCATATCCCTCCTCGTATATAGTAGTTTTCTGACTTGCATAGTTCAGATTGAGGGGATAAAAGCGGGTTTAATTTCTCCCAAACAAAAAGGAACAGACCAAATATAACGGCTTCCAAAAGGTAAAAACGTGAGTACCCAATCAATTTCAATATGGAATTTTCTTACTAACAACCTAATAATATCACTTAAGTTGTTTCCGGTCAATAGGATGATGCCACTGAGATTTGGCTATGTTATAATAGAACAAATGGGGTAAGGGGTTGAACGTATTGGAGCAAGCACGTTATCAGGAAATTGCCATTGATATAGCACATGCCATAATGATGGGGGAATACCATGAGGGGGTAAAGATACATGGCCGTTCTACTTTAGCAGGGCGGTATAATGTCTCACCGGAAACCATTCGCCGAGCGATCGCAATATTGCAAAATGTCGGTGTAGTTATGGTTAGTCAAGGGGTAGGAATTACAGTAACATCAAAAGCTATGGCAGAGAAATTTATTAAATCGCTTAATCAAAAAGGAGAAATCCAAGTCTTTCTAGAAGATCTAAAAGGTCTAATGGATATAAGACGTGAAAATGATATAAAAATTGAGAGCCATCTTAACAAACTACAGGGATATGCAGACCGCATAATGTCCCGTTGGCTGGATGTCGGGGAAATCGAAATTGGAAAGACCTCACCTGCGATTGGAAAAACCTTGCGGGAATTAAAAGTTCGGGAACGTACGGGGACAACTATTATAGCGGTGGTTCGAGATGGCTTCGAACAGTTTTCCCCGGAAGCTAGCTTTGTCCTCCGCGGACAAGACGTTTTACTGGCGGCAGGATCCCCAGAGGGGCAAGAAAAGTTGCAACAATTAATTCAGTGATTTGGAGTAATGCAAAATGTATCCTGGTACTGATATTATTGAAATAGAACGAGTGGTTATAGCGTTTAAACGACAACCCAAGTTGTATGAACGTCTTTTCACGACTCGAGAGCGAGAAAACTTAATAAACAAAGGCATCCAGAGTTATGCGGCCCGTTTCGCAGGAAAAGAGGCTGTTCTTAAAACCTTGGGGACAGGTCTCCACGGATTGGCTTGGCATGATATAGAAATCTTAAGTGGGTCAAGTGGAGAACCCCTGGTCTATCTTAGCTCTAGAGCAATGGATTTGGTTTTGGCCCGTGGCGGGTCCCAAGTGAGAGTCAGTTTATCCCATAATCGAACGCAGGCGATGGCGTTTGCGATTTTAAGCTGATAGATGAATGCAAATGTAATTGCACGTTCACCAAAGCTCCCGGTTACGACGGGGAATGAACGGAAGTTGCTCAGATTTATAGAACAAGCACAAAAATTATGTCAATGATCATTAAAAAAGAAATGAGGTGGGAAAAGTGCGTGTGGTCAATGCGGAACAGATGCGGCAGATCGAGGAAAAAGCCATTCATCATTATGGCATTCCAAGTTTACTCCTGATGGAAAATGCGGCTTGGGCAGTTGTCGAAGAAATACGACGTTGTCTCTCCAAGGCGACAGATTTAAACGGTCAAAAAGCAGTAATCTTAGTTGGTAAAGG
>PKWS01000273.1 GCA_003132105.1 Desulfosporosinus sp. | reverse complement strand
CTAAAAAATAGGCGTAAAGGACAATTAAACTTGTCCCTTACGCCTATTTTAAATATGAATAAAATTTAAATTTTGATTCGTTACTTAGTACTTTTCCCCCAATCTTGCTTAAACAGATCGCCTAATTTGGCGGAGGCTAAAGGAGAGGGGACAGTAATGGAAAATTCATGGTTGTAGACAAATGAAATGTGTGTCCAGTCTGAACTGCTTAACAGAAAAGACGAGTTATCAAAAAGTGCTAAGTGCATTCCAAGCGGCATTTTATCCGGGAAATATCGGATGATTATGCCTTTGGAAGTTAATTTTTCTATGGTAACTGGTGTTTTAATCGTCACCGCTCGATCTAAAATAAGGCGAACGTCTCGCCCTTTCTCAGCAACATCAATTAGAGCCTGAATTATATCCAGATCAGTTATTTCAGAGGTTTCTATGCAGATGGATTTTGTACTAGCTGATATCTGCTCAGTAAGCTGTTTTTTAACATTGGCGTTAGTGGCTAATACAATCTTATCATCCGGTAGAGGGGAGGTCGTGGGTACAGTCAAGGGGAAAGTTGTGGTAAATTCCCAATCCTTCGAGAATAGTGTTGCCGCTTTCCAAGCAGATTTTCCGGATAATTCTACGGCAAGATCATGCGCTAGCAGTCCATCGAGAGTCCAAGCTGGTCCATAAATCATGGCTGTTTTTTGGTCAACAATTAAGTATTTAGTATGGTTAATTTGTCCTTTTTGTGCAGGATAATACTGAATCGATACATTTTGACTCTTTAATTGATCGAGTGTTGCCCGATTTACTTTTTGCCATTGGTCTAAAAGAATGCGGACATCAATCCCTGCACGACTTTTTGTAAGGAGAAGCTGAACAAGGCGAGGGTCGTCAAACTGAGCTTGCTCAACGTAAATAGACTTCTGTGCAGACTGAATGAGGATTAACGTTCGATTATAGATTGCATCTTTATCAATAAAAAGTGCTTCAGCGGGCAGGCCAGAAATTGGGACTGGTTTAGGAAAAAGTTTCGGAAGTTTAAGTGAACACCCACTTAAAAACAACATACTTAATAACAGCAGAAAGAGGCAAGAAAAGACGAATCTAGGTTTTGACATAGTACATACTTCTCCAAGGCTAAGAATATTGTCTATATTATACCATAAATGTCCAAGAGGTTAATAGCTTTGAGAGGAATAACTCTTCTAAGTTTTTCATAAAATTCGCAAAGTGAATTAATATTTTGAAAGGGTATAGATTTATGAAGTTATTTAAGACTAATTTGTTTGTATTAATGATTGTTTTGAGTCTTATTGTAATTCCATGGCTGGTTTATTCGAAGATTATAATAACTCCGATACCCAATCCCATTGATTCCACAGTTAAATTCTCCGCGCCGATGGCTTTTGAGCATGTAAAGTATATCGCGCAGAAAATTGGGCCTCGACCTGCTGGAAGTAAGGCGGAGTTGACGGCGGCCCAGTATATTAGTTATGTATTAAATCAAAATGGCTGGAAGGTACGTGAGCAGCCTTTTAGTAAAGTTGTCATACGAGAGGCTTCAATCTTACAACCAGAACAACAGGTCGAACTGATCAATAGCCAAAACATTATTGCCGAGTTACCAGGGACACTACCCGACACAATTGTTGGGGGAGCTCATTACGATTCTGCAAATTTAAATGCTCCCGGGGCGATTGATAATGCTTCAGGCGTTGGGGTCTTGTTAGAGCTTGCCCGAGTTCTGAGTAAAGAACCTCATAAAGAAACCTATCAATTTGTTTTTTTTGGAGCAGAAGAGTATGGGTTGGTTGGTTCGGAATTCTATACTACACAAGCAGATTTATCGGCTGTTCGCTGGATGTTGAATGTTGACATGGTCGGAACCCCGTTGGAGATAGATGTCGCTGGTAAAAAGTCTGCGCCTCCAGAGTTAATTAGACAAGTTGCAGCTTTGGCTCGTGATAGTGCTATCCCATTTCATCTCAGTCGTGATTTTATCATGATGACCCGTGAAAGTTCTCAAGGAGGCGTAAGTGACTTTAGTTCTTTCTTGGATAAGGGCATTCCGGCTCTTGGGCTGGGTATTTCCGGTCGTCCTGCAGGATATTTTCATCGACCGGAAGATCGTTTGGAGCATGTTTCACTGGCAGAGATGCAGAGAATTGGCGATTTTACCCATCGATTGCTAACCTCTGTAAAGTTAGAAAAGCTGGGACCCAACGTTTGGGATGAGTTGTATTTACCATTTCAAGTGGGGCAAAATGTATTTATTCTCACGAGTATTGGAATTCGTTCCATCACCTTTCTCACATTTTTAGTTACGGCTTTGATCTTAATTAGGTTTATTAGAAAAAATTCAGCTAAACAAAGATTAAACTGGAAAAAAGCTTTAGGGATCCTAGGGGTCACGTTATTACTGAGTGTGATGGTGGTTGCGTTGAGTGGGATTGGGGAAATTCTATGGAGTTGGATTAAACAGGCTCAGTTATTGTATCACTCTTATCCTATACTCTTTATCGTGGCACGTATTGGGATTGCCTTAGGAATTTTTACTTTCTTAGNNAGTTGGTTTCATAAGGTTCCTTTGGAAAGGGATCCACAACTATATTGGTTCATTGGAGTTTTGTTGCTTTCTGCGGTTAGTTTAGTACTGGCACTCATTAGAATTGACCTTGCCTTTCCCTTTGTGTTTTGGCTTCTGTGCATGGATTTACAGTTATTCTTACCAAGTATTATCGTGGTCTTGATTGGTCCCTATTTCATTTATACGATCCATTACGAACTCTTAAATTCTCAGCAGTGGGTCAGCTTCTACCAAGCTATACACAACTATTTCAAGATTTTCCTAGGGATTTATAGTTTGCTACTGATTCCCTTTTTCTTAGCAGCGTTACATGTCGCAATCACAAACACAAAACTTTCAAAAAAACTATTGTATCAGGCTCGAAAGCCTGCACTTATAATTATGGGTCTACTTATTTTATCTCTAGGGTTAGTCCCAATTTACACAAGAGATTACCCTCAGACAGTCACAGTTCGAGAAGAGTGGTCAGGAAATAGTGATGGATTGGTTCATATTTACTCTGATGAACGTCTGCCCCACCAGCTCGTTAAAGATCTGAATGGACAAGAAGGAAAGAGCCAATTCGTACCTATTCTGAATGAATTATCCCCAATAAGCATCGATGCATCCGTGGTGCAAAAAAACAAAGATTCTCTGAGAAATCTCGAAATTTCCTTCAAACTTAATTATACAAGTGAACCATATTTAGTCCGTTTCAAATTAGAAAGCGCCCATCC
>PKWS01000118.1:15958-16083 GCA_003132105.1 Desulfosporosinus sp. | reverse complement strand
CAATGGATAAGGAGATAAATTATGGATTTTGGTGGTAAAGATAAAGCAACTTATGTCAAAGAGACTTTTAATTCTATTGCTGGACATTATGATTTGATGAATAGCTTAATGAGTCTAGGAATGGA
>PKWS01000118.1:892-15908 GCA_003132105.1 Desulfosporosinus sp. | reverse complement strand
TCAGAGGGAAACGTGACTGGCTTAGACTTCTCGGAAAATATGCTAGAGGTAGCTAAATATTCCTTGATCCAGTCCTCAAATCCAGGTAATATCCGATTCATCCAAGGGAATGCAATGGAGCTTCCTTTTCCAGATCAATCGTTTGATGGAGTAACNNNGATATGGCTAAACCATCTTTTCCCGTGTTTAAACAAGCTCATTGGATATATTTCGAAAAACTCGTTCCTTTGATGGGTAAAATATGGGCTAAAAAGGCCAGTGCCTATCAATATTTATATGACTCTGCCCGTGAATTTCCGGCTCAAGACGAACTGGTCCGTATCTTTACAGAGTGTGGGTTAATCGACTCACATTTCGATAATTTAGCGGGTGGTGTTGTTGCCATTGTAACTGGTACGAAACCTGTAAATTAGGGTCATAGGGAGAAATACGATGATCAGTGTACAAAGGCTAACTGGGTGACGAAATTGAACACGGAAATGGGCGTGGCGCTTGCCTTAGCCCGCTTTTTCGGGGAAGGGGTGTTAAGCTAGTGTTAACCGTACGTCAATTAATTGATGAATTTGAGTTCGTAGTTATCGCTGGACTAGCTGGTTTGGATAAGGAAATAACCGAGTCAACGCTTAAACGCCCTAGTGCCGAATTAGCCGGCTTTCTTAAATACCTCACGCCTGAGCGCATTCAAGTCTATGGCCGGACAGAGCTTGGACTTCTTGAACAACTGGGGAGTGACAAGAGAAAGCAGCTTGGACAAGTGTTAGTCTCCCAAGTACCTGCGGTGATCGTCACCCGAGGTTTACCTGTCCCAACGGAACTTTTAGAGCTTGCAGAGCAGAGGAACATCCCTTTGTTAACGACGACGAAGTCCACAACCTATCTCTTTTATGTATTAATCCGTTACTTAAACAATCACCTGGCTCCGGTAACGATTGTGCATGGCGGGTTGGTTGATGTTTACGGAGAGGGTGTGCTTATAACCGGAGAAAGTGGTATTGGTAAAAGCGAAGTTGCTTTGGAACTTATCAAGAGCGGTCATTTGCTGGTGGCGGATGATGCAGTTGAAGTTCGGCGTATAGATGAAGAAAGCCTGAGGGGAAGAGCTCCGGAAAGAATAAAAAACTTGCTTGAAGTGCGGGGGTTAGGCATACTTGATGTTACCAAGATTTTTGGGTCAGGTGTTGTTCGGAATGAGAAAGATATCCACCTCATTATTCATTTGGAAGAATGGCAACAAGGAAAAGCATACGATCGTTTAGGGGCTGAATTAAAGACCCGCGAAATCTTGGCTATTCAAGTTCCCGAGATCACGATTCCCGTTCGTCCGGGACGTAACTTGGCGTCCATCATTGAAGTGGCTGTGATGCAAAGACGTGTTAGAAAAACAGGTAAATATGGTTTTCTGGCAAACTATGATGAAGAACGATGAAATACTTTAATATGGGGAGAACAATCAGTATTGCCACATTGATGTGGCAATACTTTTGAATTTTCTATACAATATAATTGTGTTAACCTTTAGGTGCAAAGAGGAGGGAATCGTCAATGATGACGAAGCGGAGTTACCAGTTAGTGCGGGAGCTCTCACTCACAAGGCAACCAGTCATTTTGGAAATGCTGGCCCGTCGCTTGGGAGTGTCTCCTAGAACGGTCCGGACGGAACTGGATACACTCAAGGGATGGCTAAGTTCGGGTTCTCAGCTATCGCGTAAACCAGGAGTGGGGATAACTCTGACACTTTCTGAGGAAGACCACCGTAGAGTTCTCCAAGAAACCATGTCGGAAAAAGTTCTTCAGCCCTTTTCTTCATCGGACCGGCAACGTTTCATTTTTCTTAAGCTTTTACAAAATGATCATGGTTTTCAGACCATGCAACAATTTGCGGATGCCCTTTATGTTAGCCGGATCGCTGTCAACAAGGATTTAGAAGAAGTAGAAAAATTACTTTCCGGTTATAACCTGAAGCTTGTCCGTAAACCGCATTATGGAATTGAAGTCGAAGGAAGCGAAGAAAATTGGCGTAAAGCAGTCGCAGATTACCTCGTACGCCTGGTCGACGAAGATGTACTATTTGATCTTCTGAACCAAAATATGGAGCATACCCTGCTGAATTCTTCTAATTCTTCTCGGATTGACCCAATCAGCTACAGGCAGATCCGTTCGCTTTTTCCCGAATATGTTCGTATTGTCCGGGAAATACTGGAACAGACAGAGCTCGAAAGGGGAATTTATTTCACTGACGATAATTTTGTGAGTCTCCTTATTCATTTAGTCATTGGCTTGGAACGCATTAAGCAAAACAAAGGTTTGACCATGCCGGAAACGCAACTGGCTAATCTTCGTAAGCAGAGTGAATTTGAATTAACCAGCCAAATAGCTCACAAGCTGGAGAAAGCATTGAATATAGAAGTACCCGAGGCCGAAATCGGTTATATGGCCTTACATATCTTAGGAGCCAAAGTTGAACATGGAGCGTTAGATGTCAAATTGGATTTAAGGGATTTCGAGCCGGAGTTGATCCTTTTGGCTGAGGGCATGATTAAAGTTGCCGAAGAGGCCATTAAGGTAAAGCTAACAGCAGACCAACAGCTCTTACTGGGTTTGTTGCTCCACTTGCGTCCTGTGATCAACCGGTTAAAGTATGGCATGTCTTTAAGGAACCCCATTCTGCAGCAGATTAAAGAGCAATACCCAACGATTTTCGGAGCGGCTTGGATTTCCGGGGCTTATCTTGAGAAAGAACTGGGGGTCAAGGTAGGGGAGGAAGAGATTGGCTACCTGGCGATGCATTTAGGAGCTAGTGTGGAACGTCAGAAACACCCGAAAAGAGTTTTGGTGGTTTGCAGCAGCGGAGTAGGGACAGCACAGCTCTTAGCTTCTAGGCTGCGAAAATTATCTCCGGCCCTGGAAGTTGTAGATATGGTTTCAGCCCTGCGGATTCGAGAGAGTTGCCTAAGCCACGCAGGGAAGATTGACGCTATTGTGACCACGGTGCCTCTTGCTGAGAATTTAGGTTACCCCATGATTCGGGTTTCACCGCTTTTAACGGATTTGGATCAGCAGCGTTTATTAGAATTCCTAAGCTTAGAACAAGTTATCATTTCTGAAACAGGACAGCCTCTGGACAAACCAAGCAACTTGGCAGAACGTCCTGAATTAAGCTGGTTTACAGAAAAACTTATCATCAATAAGGCTCCATGGACATCCAGGCAAGCGGCTTTGGAAGCTCTTGGCGACCTCATTGAGTGCAATGGTAAAGCTGATGCTGGATTTGCGAAAAGCGTAGTTCACCGCGAGAAGTTAAGTTCAACCGCCGTAGGATACGGAATCGCCATACCTCATGGAAATACTTCCTATGTACAGGAATCGGTTATCGCAGTGGCGCTTCTTCAAGAACCAGTCGATTGGGAAGGCGAACAGGTGGATTTAATCTTTATGTTGGCTTTAAAGGCTGAAGAGGCAAAATTTGCGAGTATATTCTTTAAGCATTTTTATGAAGCTCTTGACAATCCAGACTGGGTCCGGAAGTTGAAGAGATGTCAGACACCGAAGGAAATGACAGAATATTTATCGCAAAATTCTATAAGATAAGGAGGTCACTATGAATCAGCTTGTTAGAACAGAATTGATGGAATTAGTCCTTAAGGCAACAGGACGTAAAAACGCGATCATGGAGTTAACTCAACTCCTCGATAAAGAAGGTTATTTAGTCTCGAAGGATGAGTTTCTCCAGGATGTATTTAAAAGAGAGGAGATGGGAAATACCGCAGTAGGCTTTGGTGTAGCCATTCCCCATGGAAAATCAGCAGCTGTAAGGGAGGCAGCTATCGTCTTCGGCCGTTCAGAGGCAGGGATCGACTGGGAAGCTTTTGATGAATCCCCCGTTCACACTGTCTTTTTGCTGGCAGTCCCGGGTGAGCAAGCTTCCAATGAACATCTTAAAATCTTAGCCTTGTTGTCTCGCGCTTTGGTCCATGAAGAATTCCGGCAACAACTATCCGATGCCAAAACAAATGAAGAAGTTCTGGCAATTCTCGAAAAGGTAACCAAACATTAATTATCAATTCAATATTGAAAGGATGGTTATGATGAACGAATTTACTGGTTTGATGAAACGAACTCGGGAACATTTGATGAGCGGTGTTTCTTATATGATTCCTTTTATTGTAGCAGGCGGTATCCTTTTAGCACTTTCCGTTCTACTTTCCGGCCAAGCGGCGGAACCAAAAAGCTCTTATTTTCTGGATGGAATGTTTAAAATTGGGGTTGCCGGATTCACTCTGTTTATTCCAATTTTAGCAGGGTTCATTGCCTTTTCCATGGCCGACCGGCCAGGTATTGCTCCAGGAGCTATCGGCGGCTTACTTGCCAGCCAGATTGGAGCAGGATTCCTCGGGGGACTGATCGCAGGCCTTGTCGCCGGGATTGTCGTCTTCTATCTTAAGAAAATTCCGGTCTCTAAGACCATGAGACCGATTATGCCGATTTTTGTCATTCCTATTGTCGGTACTTTTATCGTGGGCGGCTTAATGATATTCGTTATTGGGACTCCAATCGCTTCTCTAATGGCTGGACTTACGACATGGCTACAAAGTATGAGTGGCGCTAACAAAATAGTTCTAGGACTCATTCTGGGTGCTATGATCGCTTTTGATATGGGTGGTCCGGTTAACAAAGTGGCCTATACTTTTGGCGTTTTCATGTTGGGTGCAGGAGTTTACAGTGTCATGGGGGCAGTGGGTGTTGCAATTATGACTCCTCCTGTTGGTATGGGTTTGGCAACCTTTTTGGCACCGAAGAAGTACACGTATGAAGAACGTGAAAACGGTAGGGCAGCGATACTTATGGGTATGATCGGCATAACAGAGGGGGCTATACCCTTCGCAGCCGCCGACCCGCTGCGAGTTATCCCTTCTTTGATGGTTGGTTCGGCAGCTGGTGCGGTTACGGCGATGATTCTCAATGTCGGAAACCGTGCGCCCTGGGGGGGCTGGATCGTTTTACCGGTTGCGATCAATATTATTGGTTATATTATCGCCTCCTTGGTAGGTATTGTGATCACAGCCTTCATGGTTAATGCCCTGAAAAAACAAGTTGTTGAAAAGGAAGCCACAGAAGTAGATAATGATCTTAGCGGCATGGAAATCGAACTATAAAGGAGTAAAAAACATGAAAATTTTAGCAGTCACAGCCTGCCCGTCAGGCGTTGCCCATACCTACATGGCGGCTGAAGCCTTAACAAAGGCAGCCCAAAAAAAAGGTCACATTATCAAAGTTGAGACTCAAGGTTCGATCGGGATTGAAAACGTCATTACGGCTAAAGAAGTTGCCAATGCTGATATCGTAGTTTTGACGAAAGATATGGCCATTAAAAACAAGGAGCGCTTTGCCGGAAAGCTGATTATCAACGTTGGGGTTGGAGATGCAGTGCGCAAAGCCGATATCATCGTTACCAAGGCTGAAGAAATTTTCGCCCAAAAAGGAAAAAAATAAAGAAAAAGGGGGCGGCTGCTCCCCCCTTTTCATTTTTAGGAGGAATTTTAAATGCTCGAAAGGCAATTTACCATTAACAATGAGCAGGGACTGCATGCTCGTCCTGCCAGTCTGCTGGTACAAGCGGCCAGCCAAAGTAAATCCAGTGTTCTCCTAATTAAAGAGGGCAAGGAATATAACGCTAAAAGTATTCTGGGGATTATGAGTGTTGGGGCCAAAAAAGGGGATCGAATCACGATTAGAACCGATGGTCCAGATGAGATAGAGACAGATGCCAAGTTCGAAGCATTATTTAAAGGCAATTTTGGAGAATAAGGAGGCTTGGAAATGCGTGGAATTGGAGTTTCTCCGGGAATAGCAATTGGTAAGGCATTGGTGCTTAAAGAACAACATGTTACTATCGAGCAGAAGAGTACGCGTTCAAAAAGTGAAGAATTGGAACGTCTTCAAGCCAGCCTTGCTTCCGTTCGGCAAAAGTTAGAAGAAATAAAAAAGAAGGCAACCTTAGAATTAGGGGATAAAGCCCAGATTCTAGATACCCAGATTTTAGTTACCCAAGATGAAGAGTTATTGGGGGCTGTCCGTGGGAGTATTGGGGGAGGTATGACAGCTGAGGCTGCTCTGGAGATCGGTATCGAATTTTATGCCAAGATCCTTGAAGGCATGGATAACGAGTATATGCGTGAAAGAGCGGCCGATTTACGTGATGTCGGCGGACGCCTTATTCGCCACCTTTTAGGCCTTGAACAACAGGATCTTTCGGCCCTAACTGAGGATTATATTATTGTTGCCCGGGATTTGACCCCAACGGATACGGCCAACATGAATAAAGCACACGTCCTGGGTTTTGTTACCGATATTGGCGGCAGAACTTCTCATAGTGCGATTATGGCACGTTCTTTAGAAATACCAGCTATTGTGGGGACAAAAGATAGTACAAGCCGCATCAAGACCGGAGATCTCCTGATTTTGGATGTGAAAGAGGGAGAGGTTATTATTGAACCGGATTCCCAGCAAGTAGACCTTTATGAAAAAAGTCGTGCTGAGATGGAAGAAGAAAAGAAACGCCTGTTAAAGATAAAAACCCAACCTAGTATCTCTGCAGATGGGCACAAGGTAGAATTGGCCGCGAACATCGGGACTCCAACGGACTGTGAAGGCGCTCTGTACAATGGGGCCGAGGGAATAGGACTTTTCCGCACGGAATTCCTCTATCTCAAACGGGATAATTTACCAACGGAAGAAGAACAATACACTGCTTATAAATCCGTTCTAAAAACGATGGCCCCCCGACCTGTAGTCATCCGAACCTTGGATGTTGGCGGGGATAAAGAATTAAGTTACCTGAATCTGCCGCGGGAAAGCAACCCTTTTTTAGGGTACAGGGCTATTCGGGTTTGCTTAAAGCAAACGGATATCTTCCGTACGCAACTGCGGGCCTTGTTAAAAGCCAGTGCTTACGGCAACCTGAAAATCATGTTTCCTATGATCTCCAGCCTTGATGAGGTAAGGCAGGCCAAGGCGCTGTTCGAGGAAGTTAAGCTAGAACTCATCAAAGAAGGGGTTACAGTCTCGGAGGGAATTGAAGTTGGGATCATGATCGAAATTCCTGCTGCTGCCTTGATTTCTGATGTCCTGGCGAAAGAAGTGGATTTCTTCAGCATCGGCACGAATGATTTGATCCAGTATACGATCGCAGTTGACCGCATGAATGAAGGAATCGCCTATCTCTATACCCCATTCCATCCAGCCGTTTTGCGCCTGATTAAAATGGTTATAGAAAACGGTCATCAAGCAGGGATTTGGGTTGGCATGTGTGGCGAAGCGGCAGGAGATCTGGATTTAATTCCCTTGCTTTTAGGCATGGGTTTGGAGGAGCTCAGTATGAGCGCGATTTCAATATTACCAGCGCGAGAACTGATCGGACGCTTAAACCAGGAAGAACTTAAGAAGAAAGTTCCGGAAATCCTGCAATTAGGTACTGCCCAGGAAGTTCAAGAAAAGTTAAAAGTGTTAGGGGGAGCATAATGCTATATTTATTGGATACAGCCGATCTGGTGGCGATACGGCGTTCCTATGACCTATACCCCATTGCAGGGGTAACGACGAATCCAACGATTATGGCCCGTGAAAACACAAAATTCCTACCCCGAATCAACGAAATACGTAGCATCATCGGAGTAAAGGCTATGCTACATGTTCAGGCTTTAAGTAAAACGGCTGATAAAATCGTAGCGGAAGCAGAGTATCTCAATGAAAAAGTTGGGGGTAACCTCTATATAAAAATTCCAGTTATTCCGGAAGGAATCAAAGCCATGAAAATCCTTAAGGAAAAAGGGGTTAAGACAACGGCGACGGCTATATTCACACCACAGCAAGCTTTAATGGCCGCAGTGGCAGGTGCGGAGTTCCTTGCTCCTTATGTGAATCGTTTAGATAATATGTGTGTCGACGGGGCCTCGATTGTTAGAGAAATCGTCCAGCTTCTAGAAACGTATCATCTACCGGCTAAAGTTCTGGCGGCAAGTTTTAAGAGTGTGGAACAAGTGCACAAAGTAAGCCTCTATGGCTGCCAGGCCATTACAGTCAGCCCCGAGATCCTGGATGCTTTGCTGAAACACCCTATGACGGATGCTAGTGTCAGTCAATTTGTTCAGGATTGGGAAAAGGTATACGGAGAGGGCAAGGTTACCACGGATTTGGGCTAAAATCATCGGTTCTATTCGTTGATCTCGAAGGAGGTGGGGATCATGGTGTCAAAGAGGATTCAGAACCTAAAAGATATGATGCTTGAAGCCAGGCGGGGTATTTCCTTGGAAAGGGCTTTGCTCTATACCAGGAGCTACCGAGAAACCGAGGGAGAACCGGTGATCATCCGCCGGGCCAAGGCGACAGCCAAAATTTTGACAGAAGTCAATATCTCCATTCGGGAGGGTGAAATAATTGCAGGTAACAGAACAATTAAACCACGTTCGGGCATTGCTTCACCGGAGATGGATCCAACCTGGATTTATTTAGAATTGGAAACCATACACTCTCGCCCCCAAGACCAGTTCTTTATCAGTGAAGAGGATAAGGAAATTTATCGCAGGGAGCTATACCCATACTGGACAGGCAGTTCCCTTAAGGACTTTATCAATGTCCGGCTGGCTCAAAAAGTTAAAGAAGCTCAGGCAACCGAAATTGTTAAGCTGAATCAAACCGATAAGGGTCAAGGGCACATCATCATGGGTTACCATGAGCTGCTTCATAACGGTTTAGGGCATATTTTGCAAAGAGTACGGGAAGAGCTCAGTAAGCAACCGGTCAATCTCTTTTACCAGGCAGCCCTCATCACCCTCGAAGCAACGGCTCAGCATATTTTGCGTTATGCCGAACTCGCTAAGGAAATGGCGGAAGGCAGGGGACAAGACGAGATACGGCGCGCGGAACTGCTAGAAATGAGCAGGGTTTGTCAAAAGATCGCCTCTACCAAGCCGGAGACTTTCTATGAAGCAGTTCAGTTATTCTGGTTTATTAATTTAGCAGCCCAATATGAATCCAATGCCAGCTCCATTTCACCGGGAAGATTTGATCAGTATATGGTCCAGTTCTACCGAAAAGACAGGGAAAATGGGGCTGACCCAGAATTTAGCAAAGAAATCTTACGGAGCCTTTGGTTGAAGATGAATGATGTCGTCCTCTTAAGAAGTGAGGATAGCGCCAAATACTTTGCCGGTTTTCCGACGGGATACACGATTATCTTAGGTGGGCTTGACCAACGTGGCCGTTGTGCTGTTAACGAACTTTCCTATCTCATTTTAGACACTTACCAGGATATACAACTGCCTCAGCCGAACCTCGGCGTGCGCATCAATGAACTGACCCCACGCCTTTTCTTCAATAAAATCGTGGAAACGATTCGCTTCGGGACGGGGATACCTCAGGTCTTTAATGATGAGGTGATCATTCCCGGTTTTTTAGCTAAGGGAGTTTCCCTTGAAGATGCTAGAGATTATGCTGTGGTCGGTTGCGTGGAACTCTCGATTCCCGGAAAGACTTATGGTCTCCACGATATAGCTCTGTTTAACTTGCTGAAGGTCATGGAAGTAACCTTAGAAGCAAGGGCAGGCGAGTTTGCCGATTTTACAAATCTTATCGAGGCTATTAAAGAAAATATTCGTAAATATGTCGTCTACATGGTGGAGGGTTCCAATACCGTGGAAGAGGGACACCGTGATTTTGCCCCGACGCCTCTCTTGTCTTGTTTTATCGACAGTTGTTTGACCAAGGGTGTGGATGTCTCAGCCGGGGGTGCAAACTACAATTTCTCCGGTGTTCAGGGAATAGGGATAGCTAATCTCAGTGATTCACTCTATGCCCTTAAAAAGGTTTGTTTTGAAGAAAAGAAAATGCCTCTTCCTCAACTGTTTGGTCATCTCCAGGCGAATTTCGCTGGGATAGATGGGGAGTCTTTAAGGGTAAGGCTCATCAACAAATATGCAAAGTATGGTAATGATATTACGGAAGTCGATGATCTCGGAGCAGAAATCCTGGCATACTATTGTCAAACGCTCGACGGGTATCAGAATGGGCGTGGCGGGCAGTTCCTTCCCGGTTCTTATACGGTATCGGCTCACATTCCCTTAGGAAAAGCGGTAGGGGCAACTGCAGACGGACGTAAAGCTCGGGAACAATTGGCGGATGGAGGATTGTCCCCGATGATGGGCAGGGATAAAGAAGGGCCGACAGCTGTATTAAAAAGTGTTAGCCGGCTTGATAATTACCTCACTTCTAACGGCAGCCTGCTTAATGTGAAATTCCACCCTAAAGCTTTGGAAGGACAGGTAGGGCTCAACAAGATGATCGGTTACCTCCAGGCTTTTGTGAAACTCAAATTGCAGCATATTCAGTTTAATATCATTTCCGGCGATACGTTAAGAGCAGCTCAAAAAGAGCCGGAAAAATACCGCAACCTTGTTGTCCGTGTCGCTGGTTACAGTGCAATCTTTGTGGAATTGAACAAGGCGATTCAGGATGACATTATTGGTAGGACAGAACATGCATTTTAGGATGTGATCGTGTGCAGGCGCTGATATTTAACATTCAACGGTACAGCCTCCATGATGGAGGGGGTATTCGGACAATTGTCTTCTTTAAAGGGTGCCATCTTCGTTGCCCATGGTGTGCCAATCCCGAATCCCAAAATTTTGAGATAGAGATAATGAAACTCAAATCCCTGTGCATCCACTGTCAACCTTGTATAAACAGTCCTGAGAGCTGCCCATCTGGGGCTTTAACCGAGCAGGGTAAGTGGATGACCTTAGAGCAAGTTCTGGCAGAAGTCTTGAAAGATGAGGTCTTTTATCATACTTCTGGCGGTGGAGTTACCTTATCGGGGGGTGAAGTCCTATCCCAAGGGGTCTTTGCTAGGGAATTGCTTCAGCGTCTAAAAACATTGGGCATTCACACAGCCATTGAGACGACCGGGTTTGGCCGTTGGGAAGTGCTGGAGGTCTTAGCGAATTATACTGATGTGATCCTTTATGATCTGAAAATAATGGACCCTAAGCAAAGTGAAAAGACGATTGGAGTAGACTCGGAAATAATTCTAAATAACCTAGAAAAACTGGTTTATAAAAATTGCTTGGTGATCCTCAGGGTTCCTTTGATTCCAGGGTTTACTATGGACGAAAGAAATATCGCGGCTATCAGCACTCTAGCTCAAAGGTGCGGGCTGAAGGAAATTCATCTTCTGCCATTTCATCAGTACGGAAGTTCAAAATATGAAAGTTTAGGCAGAGACTATACCTTGAAGGACTTGGCGGTTCCAAGCGATGAAGATGTCAAGGTGATCAAAGCTAAACTAGAAGAAGCTGGACTTGCAGTCGTAGTCGGAGGAGAATAGGAAGGATGGATTTCTATGAAGCGTGCCAACATCGGGGTTGTGGGCTTTGGCAAGATCGCCAAGGTACATGCGATTGCCTGCTATGCTATGCAACTGCTGTATCAGGATTTGCCATTAGAACCAGTTTTCCTCAAAGCTTATCGGAGGGAACAACCTGAAGCATTAGGGATTTTCCAGGAGGTAGTGACCTCCCTTGACGCTTTGTTGAAAGATAAAGAATTAGATTTTATTGATATTTGTTCACCTAATTATCTGCACTATGAACAGGTCAAGAAGGCTTTGGAATATGGTAAAGCGGTTTATTGTGAAAAGCCTTTAGCTCTTAATTTTAAGGAAGCCAAGGCTTTAACTGAATTGGCAGCCAACAAGAAACTCGTGAATCAGGTAGCTTTGATTTATCGATTTATGCCGGCTGTCGTCCAGGCCAGAGACTATATTGCTAGTGGGCAATTGGGAGAAATCATCCATTTCAAATTTGTGCTTTACCATAAGGGCTATCTAAAGGAACGGTCTTTAAGTTGGCGGGAACAGATGAAATTCTCAGGCGGCGGTGCGCTGATGGATTTGGGAATTCATATGGTGGATTTGTTAAGGTTTATCCTCGGGGATATCGCTGCAGTTCGTGCTGAGCTTTATACTTATACCCAGGAACGCTTCTTAAAAGATGCGTACGGTGAAAAAGGGCGAGTCGATGTGGACGAGTACGCGAAATTGGATGTTAAACTGAAAAAGTCCGGGCTAGGCACGATCGAATGTTCGAGAATTTCTTCTGATTTACATGAGTCTACTGTGATCGAAATTTACGGCACCCAAGGTAGTATTAAAGTATCGGATCGCGAGCCCCATTATGCACGAATTCACAGGCACGCAGAAAACATCACCAGTATTGGAAATCCCCATGGATGTACCCCATTTTACGAGTTTTGCAGGAAAGTATTTCCGAGTGAAAAAAATTCCCTAGGGACTGCGCTAGATATGCATCTAGCCAGCCTATACAATATGCTTTTAAATCTTTCCGAAGGAAAGGCTATCCATGCGGAAACTCCTACTTTTCGGGAAGCGGCTGAAGCTCAANNAATGAGGTAGATTAAATGATTACCACTTTAACCTTAAATCCTGCCTTGGATAAAACAGCTATCGTTGAAGATATCACTCTAGGTGGCCTCAACCGCGTGCTGGAAACGATGCAAAGCCCTGGCGGTAAAGGGATCAATGTTTCGAAAGGATTGGCTCGACTGGGCAATACTACTATAGCTCTGGGAATCATCGCTGGGGATACGGGTGCATGGATCGCAGAATATCTCAGTGCCAATCACACTCCTCATGATTTTGTTGAGGGGGTTGGACAGACCAGGACGAATTTAAAAGTCTTTGCCAAGAGTACGGAGACGATCACGGAATTTAACGAAAAGGGAAATCCGGTTAACCAAGAGATTATGAACAGGGTTTGGCAAAAGGCCCGGAGCTATGTTGAGAAGAGTGAGTTCATGGTTTATAGCGGCAGTGTTCCTGCCGGGGTCAGTAATAATATCTATTACGAATTGATTACTGCTTTTAAAGGCAGGACCAAGACTGTGCTTGATGCCGACGGGATTCTTCTAACCCAAGGAATAGAAGCGATTCCTTATTTAGTCAAACCTAATATTCATGAGCTAGAGAAATTGTTCAACAGGACGTTGGCCCAAGAGAAAGAAATCATAGCTTGTGGCAGGGAACTTGTGGACAGAGGGATCGCCAAGGTCCTCATTTCCATGGGCAGGGATGGAAGCATTTTAGTGACGGAAAGTGACTGCTATAAGGTAGCTCCAGTCAAAGTGACGGTAAAAAGCACGGTAGGGGCAGGGGATTCTATGGTTGCCGGTTTTGTGCATGGGCTAAGCCAAGGGATGCAGGATCTGGATGCTTTGCGTTTGTCCGTAGCCTGTGCTATGGCCTCCATTATGACAGAGGGCCCTGAAACCTTTGCGCTGGAAACGGTGGAAAACGTATTAGCTAAGATTCAGATAGAGAAAGTGCATTAAGAAAGTTTAAAGGAACGGTGAACATTCAAGCTTAAAACACTGTGCCGACAAGTTGGCTTTAAGAAACAGGAGAGTTGAGTTGTTTGTGAATGGCTGAGTAGAAACAAATTAATAAGTGATAAAGAAAAGCATACAAGAATATCTTGTATGCTTTTTAGTAAAGATGTTTATACTATCGATGGAAGAAGATAATCAGGAGGGGTTAAAGTATGAAAGTTCGAGATGTTATGACAAATTCAGTTGATTGGGTTACCCCAGATACCTCAGTTGTTGAAGTCGCACAGTTGATGAAGAATGATGATGTAGGTTCTATTCCGGTTTGTAAAGAAGATAGACTGATTGGAATTATTACAGACAGGGATATTGTTCTGAAAGTTGTTGCAGCTGGGGGAAATACTAATAACATATCTGTCAAAGATGTCATGAGTACAGATATTATTTCCGTGTCCGCTGATCAAGATGTACATGAGGCGGCAGATTTGATGTCAAGGAATCAAATTAGAAGGTTACCGGTCTTAGAAAAGGGTGAATTAGTGGGAATTTTAGCCATAGGTGATCTGGCCGTAGAAAAAATTCACATTAATGAAGCAGGAGATGCACTGAGTGATATATCACAAAGTGCTCACCATTAATTCAAGATGAAAGGGGTGAAAAAAATGGAAGAATCACGTGAACGTATGGACTTAGGAACTTGGGGTGCATTTCGTACAGGCTGGTGGATTTTGCATGTTGTAGGTATTGTTGTTGTCGGTTATATTGGTTATTGGATTGCCAGGATGTAATAATTTTAACAGAATACAGTTTATGTATGAAACATACAGTAGCGTTGTGAAAAATTCACAACGCTACTGTATGTTATCATGATAGAATTAGGTGAAGTATAATTACAAGGATGTGCTCACTTTGCACCATGCACGTTTTATTATCGATGCTGAACCTTTTCTTGCCAAAGCTCAGAGTCGCAAACTGGGATTGCAGTAGTGGAAGGATTTTATACGTTATCTCAAGTGACAACTCGGGAACAAGTGATTGATAAATCTCGCTTTATTGCGATTGCAGTTCCGCTAACGTCACTAGCTCTAATAGAAAAAGCTATGCAACAGATCCACGAAGATTATCCCAACGCGCGACATTACGTCTATGCCTATCGATTGCACGATGGATTTATTGAGAAGTCTTCTGACGATGGTGAACCACAAGGGACTGGCGGTCGCCCTTTACTTGATCTTCTACAACATCGGAATGTCTGGAATGTTCTATTGGTTGTAGTGAGGTATTTTGGGGGGGTGCTTCTTGGGACAGGGGGATTATCTAGGGCCTATGGTGGAACTGCACGACAAGTTATAATTGAGACTGAGTTGAAAAAATTAATCCTTTATCAGATGTATGCATTGCGTGTACCCTATGAATGGTTTGAGTTGCTTAAGTATCAGTTTAATCAACATAAATGGGATATCAAAAAAGAAGAGTTTAATGAAGTTATCAAGCTTCTTGTCCATGTTCCTGAACAAGAAGCCGAGTTATTTAAAAAGTGGATTGATGATTTTACTCGGAAACAAGTATATTATGAGGACCTGGGGATTGCTTGGGGTTAAAAATTGATAGAGTAGAGCTGTGA
>PKWS01000118.1:0-834 GCA_003132105.1 Desulfosporosinus sp. | reverse complement strand
CTTCTAGTTATCAACTTGTTAAGTCAATTTCTAGGATTCCCAGAAATGGAAGACCTTTGTCTAGAGCTATTGAAGTATGATAAGTTACCCAAATTTGTTCATGTAAAAAACACCACTTCTTGGAGAAAGTGGTGTTTTTTCTGCATTCTCAGGTTACGGTTTAGGAGGATTGTTATTCATAAATACTTTGATTACGGCCCGCTTTTTTTGCTTTGTAAAGGGCATGATCAGCTCTAGAAATCAATGAGGAGGGGGAATCAGGTGGGTGCCAAAGCGTAGCACCGATACTCACGGTGACGGATACAAAATCGTTTGTTTGATGGTAATGAATCTGGGTCTCTTCAACGACTTCCCGAATCTTTTCACTGATAAGCAGGATTATCTTTTCGGTCGCTTCAGGAACCAAGATAACAAATTCCTCTCCACCATATCTGGCAATGAGGTCCCCTTCTCTTAAATTGCTGTGAAGTTCTCTTACGATTGTTTGAAGTACGATGTCTCCAAATGGATGACCGTAACGATCATTAAAAAGTTTAAAATTGTCAACATCGATTATAAGTAACCCGAAAGTAACGGAATGCTTACGGCGTTGACAGAGTGAGATGTGTTCACGCAACCGTCTTTGGAAGTAACGATGGTTATAAACACCTGTTAGTCCATCCGTTATCGATTCCCGTTCGACAATAGCATAAAGAAGGGCGTTTTCCAAAGCGGAAGAGGCATGGCCAGCAACAGTTTCCAAAAAATCCATTTGCTCTGCTGTGATTTCAGGTTGGCGAATGGCATGAATATTAATGGTTCCTATTTTGTGCTGTGCATTTTGAAGAGGCAAGC
>PKWS01000094.1 GCA_003132105.1 Desulfosporosinus sp. | reverse complement strand
CAGCTCATGGCTCTATGGGGTAACAAGCCGGTGCTAATTATTGTGCCTAAAACGCTTATATGGCAGTGGCAAGATGAAATGAGAACTCTGCTGGATATGCCATCTGCTGCTTATAATGGTCGAGAGTGGGTTGACGAGAATGGTATTAAGTATCCACCGTCAGACGATATACGCAAGTGTCCTCGCAGAGTGGGAATAATCTCGCAGGGTATTATCGTAAATGGTCGTGATGAATATTTGGAGCAGTTACTCTCGATGCAATACGAATGCGTAATTGTGGATGAAGCGCACCGTGCGAGGCGTAAGAATTTGGGTGATGATAAAGAAAACTTAAAGCCCGAACCTAACAATTTGTATGACTTTCTTTTAAAAATATCATTGAGAACACATAGTATGTTACTCGCTACTGCAACACCAGTGCAGATGTACCCTATAGAAGCCTGGGATTTGCTTAACATTCTAGCACAGAAAAATAATTCAGTGCTGGGTAGTGATTTAAGCAAGTGGCGAAAAGATCCAAAGAGAACGCTTGATTTGATTATGGGTAAGGCACAAATAGGCAATTCGCCAGCAGAGTGGCTAGAACAATGTGAGTGGCTTCGCAATCCATTCCCGCCATCTGAGGAAGATGAACTTAACTTTGGTGGAATAAGAAGACGGCTACGCATGGAAGATGATAACTTTATAATTAAGCCAGAACAGATAAAGGCAATGCACAGCACTCCGGAAGGTCGTAAAGTGAGCAGGATTTTAGAGGGTGGGTTTATACAAAATCATAACCCGTTCATTCGTCATATCGTTAGACGGACAAGAGACTCCTTGGAAAACAACAATGATCCCGAGACAGGTGAGCCATTTCTTAAAAAGATTGAAGTTATCTTAATGGGTGAAAAAGACAGCGAAGGGGTACAGCTGCCGCCATATTTGCAAGACGCATATAGATGTGCTGAAGAGTTTTGTGAACTGCTCGGGAGTCGTGTGCGTGGCAGTGGTTTTGTTGAAACACTTCTTTTGAAGCGGGTTGGAAGTACGATGCTTGCAGGACGCAAAACTGCAGAAAAAATGCTTAACTGGGGAAATACCAATGAAGATATTTTTGAGGAAGATGATGACGATTTAGGCATAGATGAAAAAAGAAGCGATGCACAGGCCAACAAGAAGACTGTGAGTGCTGTTAAGGATATTACTGAAGCAGAGAGAAACGCACTTGCCCGATTTATAAAGACACTTGATGAAAACAAAGACAAAGACCCCAAATATGCGTTGGTATTAAATTTGTTAACTACAAAGGGTTTCAAAGACAAGGGCTGCATTATTTTCTCACAGTACTTTGATTCAGCCCACTGGGTTGCTGAAAATCTGTCAAACGATTTAGAGGGCGTATCCATTGGTCTTTATGCTGGTGGTGATAAGTCTGGTATTATTCGTGATGGAAAATACCACAAGCTCACCAAAGAGGACATAAAGCGAATGGTAAAATCAAGAGAGATTAAAATTCTTGTTGGTACAGATGCGGCTTCTGAGGGTTTAAACCTGCAAACACTCGGAACTTTAATCAACTTGGACTTACCGTGGAACCCTACAAGGCTGGAGCAAAGAAAAGGTCGTATTCAGCGTATAGGCCAGCAAAGCGATAAGGTGCTAATATACAATATGCGGTATAAGGGCTCAGTTGAAGATCGTGTTCATTCTATGCTGTCAAAACGCCTACAAAACATCAGCGATATTTTCGGACAACTGCCCGATGTGCTGGAGGATGTCTGGGTGCAGGTAGCAATGGGCAAAAAAGCTGATGCGGCAAAGATTATTGATGCTGTGCCAAGGCAACATCCATTTAAAATCAAATATGATAAGCAAGCAGTCAATAACACAAACTGGGAAGACTGCAGGGTTGTTTTAAGCGAAAGTGAAAAACGGAGATGTCTTCTTGATGGATGGAGGTAGGTAGGTAGCAGTGTGGATAACCATAACTAACTACCGTGATTCTGAGCGTAGTCCATATGGTTGCCCTGTTAAGACTGTCGCCTTCTATTGTTACATCGAGAGAGAAGCTGTGGTATTACAAGGATCTTGATGCAAACACATTGGATAATGAATCATCCGTGGCATAGTAGGCAACTGGTAGTGCTAAAGATTGGCTCCAAAATCGCTCGTTGCGGAAGAACCTCCAGAAGAACAAATCAAAGAACAACTATTAGCTTCTCACGTCGTCCATTTCGACGAATCCGGTGTTCGGGTGAACGGGAAATTGCGGGTGTCGGGGTCTGACCCCAACACAACGGGAAACGATTCTGACAATGGACGGATGGTAAAAGAACCCTTGTAGGCCAATGACTTCAGGCAATCCAGGGATTCTTTAATGTAACACAATGCAATTGTGTGACTATATTCCTCTCTGCTATATGAATTGATGTAGCGAGAAGAAACAAAGGTTTGGCAGTAAAGGGGAGCAACAATTGCTCCTCTTTTTCTATTATCTAAAATTAGCAGAAGCGGTGCATACTAGCGATAGCATTCCATTCATAAAGTTAAAAAAACTCTTCATCATTTAGATAAGACTGCTAAATCAGTACAGATAGGGCGGTGATGTGTGTGATAGTATGGCTTACTCTGCTGTTAATAAGCTCCCTTCAGGTGTTGCTGATTGGGCCAGTGATACTCTTAGAAAACAGAGCACCAGGGAAAACTGTTGCTTGGCTCTGTATTCTAGGATTTCTCCCCGTCTTGGGATTTATCATTTTTGTAATCTTTGGTCGGAAAACCCATGGACACTTATTTCGTAATAAACATATTCCCGATAATCGATTGCTCAAAACGGTGCGACAGCAAACTGACTTCCATCAAGGCGACATGTTGCCGAAACATGCAGATTCTCACCATAAATTAGTTAATCTTCTTTTGAAGAGTGGCTATGCTCCCATAACTATACATAATCAAGTGGAAGTCCTTGTGAATGGAGGCGAGAAATTCCAAGCGTTATTCAACGCCTTAGAAGGAGCCTGCAATCACATACACCTTAGCTATTTCATCTTTAAAGACGATGAAATAGGGGGAGACGTTTTGAAGATCTTAGCTCGCAAAGTTGTCGAGGGTGTGGAGGTCCGAGTCCTATTAGATGGAATGGGAAGTAGGTCTATTTCAGGCGGTTTTATACGTACTATGCGTCAAGCAGGCATTCAGGCCGAATGGTTTTTCCCGATTCGTTTT
>PKWS01000282.1 GCA_003132105.1 Desulfosporosinus sp. | reverse complement strand
CAGTATGACACAAAATAGACTGTCATACTGGCTGGTTATTTTCTAGAATGTGCCTTATCTAAGAAACGAGAAGGATAAGGTGGATAATGCACATATGGTATAGTCTGGTGGACTTATTGCTGCCATTCGGCTGGTTACAGCATGAGTTTATGAAGAATGCTCTCCTGGGAGTTTTATTGGTAACGCCCATTTTCGGGTTACTTGGTACCATGATCGTAAATAACAAGATGGCCTTCTTTTCTGATTCGTTGGGTCATTCTGCCCTAACAGGAATTGCCATTGGGGTGATACTGGGCATCAAAAATCCAGTTTGGTCTATGCTCTTCTTTTCAGTGTTGATCACCATAGCCATTCTAGTTGTCAAAGAAGCAAATACGGCTTCCACCGATACAATTATTGGAGTATTTTCTTCTACTGCCGTAGCTCTAGGCATCGTTATTCTCTCTCGTAATGGTGGTTTTAACAAATATTCGGTTTATCTGATTGGTGATTTGTTGAGTATTAATCCAACAGATTTGTTGACACTAAGCATTGTCTTTGTATTAGTGATTGTTTTATGGGTCGTAATTTTTAATCGACTTCTTTTGGCAAGTATGAACCCTTTTCTGGCACGAAGCCGAGGAATTAATGTTCGACTTTATGAATATTTATTTACCATGATGATGGCAGTTATTGTGACAATTTCTATACAATGGGTCGGAATCCTCATCATTAGTTCCCTACTGATTTTACCGGCAGCTTCTTCGCGAAATATTGCTAATAACATGCGCCAATACCATGTTTACTCTGTTTTGATTGCTCTTATCTCCGGAGTATCCGGGTTAATCTTATCCTTTTTTTGGGGAACAGCTACCGGGGCAACGATTGTGCTGATCTCATCAGCATTTTTTGCCTTAACTTTTATTATTAAATTAAGACTTAGCTGAAAATATCGACACCCCTTCGTCTAATAGTTGACGCTCACTTTAATTGACATTATTGTGAGCGTTCTTTTGTTGTACTAGTCAGGAGTCGACACTATGAAGGTTAACACAAAATATGTAGGTTTAGATGTGTCCAAAGAAAAAATTGCAGTTATCCTAAATTCCCAGGATAGAACTCCCATAAATAGCATAAACTACAGCACAGAATGAGTTAACAACACTACTCTGCGGAGGGAGGCCTTCGATGAATCGCGCAAATAACAAACATTCCACTTCAGTAGCAGTCCATCCTGAACTGCGACGCATCCTGCTTGCCAGACCGACTCATGAATCACTGAGCACTATTATCGAATACCAACTTTTTGATCAACCGTACCAACCTCTCGCAGACTACATCCTGTGCTTATTACACCATTGGGAACTGCAGGCCTGTGAAGGGAACGAGGTTTTAGCCACTTTGATTCAGTACATGGTACTACACTCACCACACTTGCTGAAAAACGACAAAATAATAGAAGCTAACCTCCTACGCATTCGAATTTTAGCCTCAACGCCAGGAATCTTCTCATTTCCACCGCTCGAAATTCAAGAACACCTCATTCAGTTTCTGCATATGTCTGACATCTTGGCGGACCTTCCTGAATTTGAAGTGGTGTCCTTTTCTGCAGCAGAAATTACCCCCCTCGCGTTTGACTTAACACGTTTTCGCCTGACTCCCCACAGTCGTCGATATATCCAGAACTTATTTTACCCTGAACGCCGTGAAGCCATCTTATCTGTTCTGGCGCATATTGCGAAGCTATATCCATTAATACCAACTTGCCGAAAAGCCTATGCCCTTATGCTTTCTCTCGATAACCCAGACAATTGGGGAAAACATCCCTTTTGCTTACGCCTGGTCGCCAATCGCTTTTGGGATTATAAAGTAAGGGAAATGACAGAAGGCTAATATGGTTGAATGGCTCTTTTCTTTCTTGCACCAAAAATCAGTTTTCATATTGCGCTACCTTATTCTAAGACCTGCAAACTCATCTTATACTCGTAGATCAACTCGTTGAAATCTTCTGGCGAACCGATATTGCGGATTAGTATTTGTGCTTTTTGCAGCAATCGTTTATGTACCTCTTCCCTACCGACAAGAAAATTGATCATTCGCTTCATGTTTGGGTCATTTGTCAGCTCCAAATGCTGCTGATACAGCTGGCATGCCCTAGTTTCCGCCTGCATATCAACCTGCAAAAGAGTGATGGGGTCAATGCTTTGATCAATATAGTTAATCACCCATGGAGCGCCTTGAGAATTAGCGCATTTAAGCGGAGGTCCTCCTAATTTTATTATTGCTACTGCAATTATTTCCATATGTCCCAATTCTTCTGCAGCCAATAACCCTAGAAGTTCTCGAACATAACGATTTGGCATATTGGAACGATGATTCAAGTACTGTATGGACGAAGATAATTCACTATTTCTTCCTGCATAATGTTCGAGTAACACCTTTGCAAACATTGGATCTTGGCGTTCAACATGGATTGGATAGAATAATTGCTTGCGAAAATTAAACACTTTTATCCCCCCTTATGATAAAGGAAACTTACTTCAGGTGGAGTTTTAACTTCATCTGAAGTTTAG
>PKWS01000339.1:1222-9568 GCA_003132105.1 Desulfosporosinus sp. | reverse complement strand
TCTCTTACCACTTCAACCAATTTAATTCATCTACGTTAGTCGTCCTACGGTTACGATAGACCGCTATGACCAAAGCTAGTCCAACGGCCACTTCAGAGGCTGCGACGATTATGACGAATAGTGCCGCCACATGACCCGTCAGAACATAATGGACATCGACCTTTTGGTTCCATAGAAATCGATTAAACGCTACAAAATTAATATTTACCGCATTAAGCATAAGCTCAATGGACATGAGTATGGCAATCATATTTCTCTTTGCAAAGACTCCGTAAAGCCCCAGACAAAAGAGCATCGCTCCAACCAGAAGATAAGTCGAAAGTCCAACACTTAAATTACTTAGATT
This sequence comes from Desulfosporosinus sp., assembly GCA_003132105.1. Classification (GTDB taxonomy): domain Bacteria; phylum Bacillota; class Desulfitobacteriia; order Desulfitobacteriales; family Desulfitobacteriaceae; genus Desulfosporosinus. Next base: position 9,222 of record PKWS01000339.1, on the reverse strand, counting down.
ACTTAAATTCATTTGCTCACTTTCACTCCCTTCGCCAAGATCACAGCTCCAACTAAGGCAATGGTTATCAAAACAGCGGCTGCTTCGAATGGAATCATAAACTTAGTGAGTAATAAAAGTGAAATATCTGTGGCTGAGCCTCCGCTCGTCCACGGTGTGGGTAAAATACGCCAGTCCACATTCGTGAGGATGACAAAGGCTATCATGATAAACATCAAGGTGGATACAAATGCTCCCCAACCCCAAACGCTGTTTTCAGGATTACTTTTACCGATTTCTCCTCGTAAGGTAAACATGACCGCGAAGACCACCATAATGGATATGGCCCCCGTATAAACCAGCAACTGGACAGCCGCTAAATAGTCCGCATTCATAAGAACGTAAAGCACCGCAACTCCTGCAAAGGAAAGTGCGAGATAGAGCGCGCTATGCACAATGTTCTTCGAGGTGACTACACCCCATGCAGCTGCAATCGCCAGGATTGCAAAGATAAAGAAAACGACAGTGCCCACGCTTACCCCTCCTTCCCTTTTCGCTCAGCCCGTGCAATCATGTCCCATTTCAAATCTTCCGCTTCATAGACAGCGTTTTCGTATTCCTGAGTCACAGTTATAGCCTTGGTCGGACAGGCTTCAGTGCACATACCACAGAACAAACAACGACCAACGTCCATATGATAGCTCTTGAGGACTTTCTTATTGTTCTCATCTTTTTCACTGGTTAATTTGATAACCCCGTTCGGACAAGCCATCGCACACATGTTGCAAGAAATGCATTTTTCCTTTTGAAGTCCCATGGAACTGCGCACCCTAGTCGAAAGGTTGGGCCTCTCCTCTGGATAAAATTCCGTGACCTTGGGTCCGACCATGTGTTTTAATGTGATTCCTAAACCTGTTAGTAGACCTTTACCAAACACTGTGTCACCCTCCCATCACGAGTCGGTAAATGTATATCCCCAAACCCGTTAACAATATGTTTAAAATTGATAGTGGTAACAACACTTTCCACGCTAAATGCATTAAGTGGTCAATACGAATTCTGGGAAAAGTCCAACGAGCCCACATCGTAAAGAAGATGATAATCCCAACTTTTAACCAGAACCAAATCCAACCAGGGAAGAACCCTGGGCCTTGCCAACCGCCTAAGAACACTGTCGTAGCAAGTGCGGACATAGCTAGCAAGTTTGAGTATTCCCCAAGCCAAAACAAACCATGGCGGAGTCCCGAATACTCTGTAAACGGCCCGGCAACGATTTCCTGTTCCCCTTCAAGCAAATCAAACGGTGCACGATTAGCCTCTGCCATACCAGCAATGATGAAGATTACAAACCCCAGAGGTTGAAGAAAAATAAACGGGATACTCTTTTGAGCTTCAACAATGACTCCCAAATTGAAGGACTGGGAGATCATGACCACCCCAAGTAAAGAAAAGAGCAAGGGGATTTCGTAACTGATCATTTGGGCAACTGCCCGCATGCCTCCAAGCAAAGAGTATTTATTATTAGATGCCCATCCACCCATAAAGAAAGCCAGCGTTGAAATACTAGAGATCGCAAGAAAGTAAAAAATACCTAGATCGAGATTAAGGGGTGCCATGCCTTTTCCAAAAGGTATGACAGCTAATGCCATTATCGGTAGAGAGAAGATAAACATCGGAGCAATCTTGTAAATAAATTTGTCAACGCCTGCTGGAATAATATCTTCTTTACCCATGAGTTTCAATCCGTCAGCAATGGTTTGTAACCATCCGTGAGGACCAATGCGGTTGGGTCCAACCCGTTGTCCTACCCAACTTGCTACTTTACGTTCCAGTATTGCCAATACTAAAATATTGAGGACAATGATGATAATGATCATAATAACATTAACAACATTCAAAGTTAAATCAGCCCATATTGATTGGGGATTCGGAAACAGTCCACGAATGGCAGCCGCAATAATCAAAAAAAGATTATTTATAGTCTCCATCTTATTCTCCTCTCATTGCAATTTCCTACTTATCAACTTCACCTAATACCGCATCTAATGTTGCAAAAATCGCGATTACATCTTGGATTTTCCACCCTACACCCACGATTGGGAGCGCTTGCACGTTAATAAATGAGGCTGAACGTATACGAACACGTGCTGGTTTGGTCGTTCCATCACTGACGATATAGAATCCCAATTCCCCTTTGGGGTTCTCCACTCGGTGATAAACTTCACCAGCCGGAGGTTTGATAACTTTAGGTACCTTGGCCATAATCGGTCCTAGAGGAATATCACGAGCTGCTTGCCTGATGATTTTGACACTCTCCGCAATCTCATCCATCCTGATCATGGTGCGATCATAGCTGTCGCATCCCATGCGAACTGGCACGTTAAAGTCAAATCGATCGTAGATACTGTAAGGCTCTGCTTTACGTACGTCGTAATTGACACCAGACGCCCGTAGAACTGGACCAGTGATAGAAAGGTTTTCTGCGATCTCCTTCGATAAGATACCTACACCCTTCAAACGTGCTTGGGCAATTTCATTTCCAAAAAATATGCCGTAGTATTCTTCAATCATCCCTGGCATATCATCGAGAAACGATTGTAGGGCAGGCCAAAATTCTTCTGGTGGCTCGGCACTCATTCCTCCTATGCGCATGATATTGACTGTCAAGCGGCTTCCTGCAGTCATCTCAAACAGATCTAAGATACGTTCGCGATCACGGAAAAAATAAAACCAAGGTGTACTACCACCAAAATCGAGTGACGTACTAGCAATCATAATATAGTGGCTAGCAATCCGGGCAAGTTCTCCAAAGATAACCCGGAGATATTCTGCCCGTTCGGGAATTTCAATGCTCATTAGTTTTTCCACGGTTTGGACATAGGCCCAATTGTTGTGCGGGGATGCAAGGTAATCCAGACGATCCGTATATGGGATAAACTGTGCATAAGTTCGGCTTTCCGCCAGTTTTTCCATCCCCCGATGCAGATATCCTATTTTGGGAATGATTTTCGTAACAGTTTCTCCCTCTAAGTGGACCACCATACGGAACAATCCGTGCATACTCGGGTGCTGGGGGCCCATGTTTATAATAAGTTCTTGTGTGTTTTCAATAGTCATGGTTTTTCCCCCTATTCCCCTTCTATGCGTTGGCGCACGATATTACGAACCTCAATGGGCTCTGTCACATAATCCTTACGCAACGGATAACCTACAAAATCATCCCACATGTAGATTCGCTTAAGATTGGGATGCCCAGTAAATTTAATTCCGAACATATCAAAAGCCTCACGTTCTAAGAAGTTTGCACCCTGCCATAGTCGAGTCACGGAATCAATCACTGGATTTTCCCGATCCAACAATGCCTTGACACGCAGAAGTTGAGGCCCCCGGAAGCTTGATAGCTGGTAAACCACTTCAAAATGATCCACTAGATCTGATCCACCTAGGTCGTGGAGAAAATCACATGGAACATCAGTAAAGTTTTTTGCCGCTGTCAGAGTTTCGATAATATATGGAGCTTTAACTTTTAAAATAAGCACCCCAAAACTCTCTTCAACTTCACCATTAACCTTACTTGCTAGTTCTTCGACTTGTTGTCTTAATACTTTATTTTCCATGTCTCATTAACCTCACCTTAGCGGGATTTGATACTTTGTATTGAAGCTGCAACATGCCAAATAACAAGGATTCTGGCCTTGGAGGGCAACCAGGGATGTATATATCCACTGGGACAATCTTATCAGCGCCGGCCATCATAGCATAGGAATCAATAAATGGCCCTCCTGAACATGCACAACTCCCCATTGCAATGACCCATTTGGGCTCAGGCATTTGGTCATAAACACGCCGCAACAATGGAGCCATCTTCCGAGTACAAGTTCCCGCTACAATCATAAGGTCTGATTGACGCGGAGAGGAACGAAAAGCCTCCCAGCCAAAGCGAGATATGTCATATCGAGATGCGCTCGTAGCCATCATCTCAATTGCACAGCAAGCTAAGCCAAACAGAACCGGCCAGAAGGAATACCCTCGCCCCCAGTTCAATGCTTTATCAATTGTGGTAACCAGAGCATTTTTTTCGAGACACGCTTCGTCCTCACGAAGCTGTTTTTCTAAAGCTACATCCAATCTAAAGCACCTTCCTTCCAAGCATACCAGAAACCAACCAAGAGAATTAAAATAAAGACGAACATTTCCACGAAAGCGAATGTGCCTAGTTTTTGGAATGTTAAGGCCCAAGGATATAAGAAAACAGTTTCAACATCAAAGGCTGCGAATACTAAGGCATACAAGAAATAATTGCTCTTAAATCCCACCCAGGTCGGGCCAATTGTCTCGTTACCACACTCATACGTTGTTAGCTTCTCTTTGTGTGGTTTGTGGGGTGCCACTAACTTGGGTATTAGCATAAAAATCATGGGTAACGCTATACCAATAACAAGAAACACACCTACACCGACAAAATTGTTGTCACCCATCCTCTTAACCTCCTTTCCTGTAAAATAGGTACCTCTATGAGCTCAACTTATTGTGCCACATCCAGAGGAAGTGGTCAATAACTATTAGAAAATGCGGCGTCCCCTACTTATCATTCTAAATAGCTGACTTTCCTTGTTTCACCGGAGCAAAACTTCTTCGATGAAGAGGGCATGGTCCTAGTCGCCGCAAAACTTGCATATGTTCACTCGTGCCATACCCTTTATTTTTGCAAAATGCATAATCCGGATAAAGGGTATCGAGTTCAACCATCAAACGATCACGTGTCACCTTTGCTAAGATTGAGGCAGCTGCGATTGTTGCACTTATTCGATCTCCCCCTATAAGGGGAAGCTGTGGAAACTTCACAGTAGGGAGAGTTAGTGCGTCAATCATCAAATAATGAGGACGAACTTTCAAACCCTCGACCGCTCGCTTCATAGCTAATTTCGTCGCTTGTAAAATATTCAAAGCGTCGATCTCTGCTGGTTCAGCACTTCCAAGCGCATAATCAATCGCTTGAGCTTGAATCTGAGAGTAAAGTTTTTCCCGCTTACTCTCTGTTAGCATTTTAGAATCATTGAGACCTGGCAAATCAAATCGCACCGGCAGAATACACGCTGCAGCAACAACCGGGCCTGCCAGAGGTCCTCTCCCCGCTTCATCAATGCCTGCCAGCAACAAGAATCCTTGTTGCCATAATTTCTTTTCTTCTACAAGCATTTGTTGGATACGGGCTTCTTCCACGGCTTGTGCTTGCTGTAACTTAATAAGGCGCACGGCAAGTTGCCTAACTCCTTGACGTGGATCCTTCTGACATGCACAAAGCATTCGAGTGGAAGGGTCTTTAAATAGTGCTTCTTCAACTTCCCGTACATTCATCTGGGATAACGGTTCCACACTTTTTTCCTCTTCTCTACCTATATTCCTCTTCGCCAAAAAAATTCAATGTCCTTTATTCCGTATGCATTATTAAACTATAGTTATATAAGAAATTTAAATCACTCAGAAATATAATCCATTGTTATTGGACCAAGTTGTCCCATACGAAGTTCACGCAGGAAAATTTGAGCGGCTTTTAGCGTATCCACACGCCCACCGTGAATCAAGCACCCACGTTTTCGTCCCAGACTCTCCAACGTAACCTCTAAATCCGGAACCTGATAACGGAGTAAGGCATTTGGAGAGTGCAACTTGAGCCAATCAATGATCCAAGTCGATAATTCTTCAATGTCAAAAACATCATCTTTGATGGCTCCGAGAGCAGCCAGCTTCCGCCCGATTTCAGGAACTTCAAATTTAGGCCACAACATTCCTGGTGTATCTAAAAGTTCAACTCGTTCATGAATCCGGACCCATTGATTTCCCCTGGTCACGCCTGGTTTGTTCCCGACTTTTGCTTGGGCTCCGCCCGTCAATTGATTAATCAGAGACGACTTACCAATGTTGGGGATCCCCACAATCATCACCTTAATCGTCTGTGGACGAATGCCTTTTTTAGCCTGTCTTGCTTGTTTAACCATAACCATGCGTTCTAATTCTGGTACAATTTGTTTAACCCCAAGCCCTGTAGTTGCGCTAACCGCATAAACAGGACTTGAAGCTCTTAGGTAAGTAAGCCATTTTGCCGTCCAAGTGGGATCTGCTAAATCCATTTTATTCAGTAGCAATAATCTAGGTTTATTTCCAAGCAGTTTATGTAGCATTGGATTACGACTACTAACTGGTATTCGAGCATCTGCCAGTTCTAAAACAACATCGACCCATTCAAGTTGCTCAATTAGAAGGCGTCTTGCTTTAGCCATATGCCCCGGGAACCATTGAATACTCATGAATATCCCTCTTCATCCTTCTTAAAAAGAACCTCATTCTTTAGTCAACCTTTATATTAAGTATATTAGAAAAACCTAAAACGCTGAAAAGGGTAGTATACCAACCAAGATTTTCCTAAGAGGTAGGTTTTAGGGAGAAGCCCCCATTCTCGTGAGTCTTCACTCTCACGACGGTTATCCCCTAAGACAAACACCTTCCCCACTGGAACAGCTTCTGGACCATAAGGAGGAAAATCACCGGGTTTAAGGTAGGGCTCCTCAATAACGTTGCCATTCACAAAAACTTTATTGTCGCGAAGTTCGACCGTTTCACCCTCAACCGCAATAACTCGTTTGACGAAGGTTCTCTTTAAGTCCTTCGGGAACGCAAACACGACGACATCCCCTCTGGTGGGAGCCCAACCGCGATACGCAAGTCGATTGACGACAATGCGATCTCCTGAAACCAGACCGGGTTCCATGGAAGGTTGCCGAATCAGATAGGGTTGCAATACTCCCCAACGAAGTAATCCACCGATCAGTAGAACCACGCCGATAATACCCAAAATCCATTTTCGTTTCGATTTTTGACGTTCCATCTTTTCGCTCCCCTCTTGCACTACTCGTTTAGTATGAGCAAGAATCTTCGGAGCATACGCGACAGAACAATAAATATGCGCTGGCCATGGACGGCCGAGTGTCCCTGTAGCCAAGGATGGCGAGAAGAGACCCACCCCAAACTTATACTTTAGGACTGGTAAAAAAAAAGAGCCAGATTGCTCCAGCCCATTTTTAACCTTATACGATGCGACGATCGCGAATCCGTGCGGCCTTACCTGAAAGTGCACGTAAATAGTAAAGCTTAGCCCGGCGAACCACACCCCGGCGAGCCACCTCAATCTTGTCCAAACGAGGTGAGTGCAAAGGGAAAGTACGTTCTGCTCCGACGCCAGCTACGACACGACGAACAGTAAAGGTCTCTCTGATGCCGCCACCTTTCATTGCGATGACAAGCCCTTCAAAAACCTGAATACGTTCACGAGTTCCCTCAACAATACGCACATGTACACGCACAGTATCCCCGGGACGGAAGTCAGGAAGATCCTTTTTCATTTGTTCTTCTTCAATCATGCGAATATAATCCATTATAAAATTCCCTCCTTCCTTGTCTAGATGTTCATACACTGATTTTCAGCGAGCGGACCACCTATTATCAGACCAATTTATTTTATCACAACTTATTTAGCTATGCAACAATTTTCAAGACCATCTCATCCAACGGCGAGACGCCCACTTCTATAAGTGGGCGCTCCCCCCGGTTCTCCACTTCAGGTGGGGTAAACTCCCTACCTGAAGCCCCGATGTTCAGCTATAGTAGAACGAGTTTATTTTCAGTGTCCACGTAAGCGGTCCAGTATAATTGCTACAGCGGAACGCACAGATAAATGATTATAATCTGTAGGTCCATAGATTGGCTCCAGAATTCGATCCATCTGCTCGACATCTTCTTTAAGCAATCCCCAACCGGTTCCAAACAGTAATAGAATCGGTGCTTCCTTAGTTTCTATCTCCTCACGGAGTTGCGCATAAGTGACTGTATTGGCATATTTTCGAGCATCCGTTGCCACTTTAACAGGAGCTACCCCATGTTCTGCTTCGATCTCTGCATAAACTTCTGTCAAATTCTTTGCGATTTTTACCCGTGCAAACGCTTCTTGGCGATCAGGATTATAA
>PKWS01000339.1:0-1199 GCA_003132105.1 Desulfosporosinus sp. | reverse complement strand
CATAAGTTGTGGAGCAACGCGCAATATCATGAAGATCTAAGTTTGTGATTGAAGTCGCTACCGTCTCCATATTCTTATTGTACACAGGGGCATGGATTAAAGCTAAATATATGTCTGCCATGGAGTCCTCCTCTTCATTCACTGGTTCCCCTCGGGATTATGCGAGGACTTCCGCCGTCGTTTGGGCGGCGGGCAGAGATGTTTCCACCTAGCCTGCCATGCTGCAATTTCCTCGTGGTCAAGGATAAGTTCTTCTAAAAGTGGATAATCATCGGCTCCAAAAGTAAATGCGTTAATTAAATCTGGGCGCCGCAAAAAAGTGCGCCTTAGTGACTCTTTTCTCTGCCACCGCTTAATCATCGCATGATGACCGGATAACAAGATTTCGGGAACTTGCCGTCCTTCGAAATTAGCTGGACGCGTATACTGAGGATATTCCAAGAGCGAAATGCTGTGCGAATCCTCTTCGGCAGAAGTATCTTCTCCAAGCACACCAGGAATAAGTCGCACTACTGCATCAATCATGACCATCGCGGCTAGTTCTCCGCCTGTCAACACATAGTCTCCGATGGACACCTCTTCGTCGGCTAGCTCACGGATACGCTCATCAAACCCCTCGTAATGCCCACATATAAAAACCAGTTCCTCCTGTTCAGACCACTCCTTAGCCTTCTCTTGACGAAAGACATCCCCTTGTGGAGACATGAGAATAACCCTTCGTCTACCACAAGGCTGAGGTAAATCTCGTATTGCAGCAAAAATAGGTTCGGGCTTTAAGAGCATGCCAGCCCCCCCACCATAGGGAACATCATCCACATTTCTGTGTTTGCTTGTCGCATAATCTCGAAAGTTCACAAACTGTATTTTAATCAAGCCAGCTTCTTGCGCGCGTTTGAGGATGCTTTCTTGTAGAGGCGCAAACATTTCTGGAAATAACGTTAAGACGGTAAATTGTATCATCAGACGTTTAACCCTCCAACAACCCTAGAGGAAGTGTGACATCCATTCGTCGACCCTCGACATCCACATGCAAGACAACACTTTTGAGTGCTGGGACACATATTTCGCCTTTGGCCCCCTTGACTAAATAGACATCATTTGCTCCAGTTTCCAGGACTTGAGACAAGGTGCCTAATAAGACATCCCTCTCATAAACTTGCATCCCTTCAAGTTCGAAATAGTACCATCCCTCTTGCAGA
>PKWS01000066.1:2887-3198 GCA_003132105.1 Desulfosporosinus sp. | reverse complement strand
TTTACAGCCCTTGCTCGGGAACGCAAACGTGAATTGGGAATGCTGCGTGCGATCGGTGGGCAACGCTACGATGCTTTTGCAGCGCTATTAATAGAAGCTTTACTAATCGTCGGTGCAGGTGGGCTGGTGGGAAGTCTCGCTGGAGTGCTCTTAACCCAGCCAACTCTGACCTGGCTAAGAGGAGCACTTAACTTGCCACAGGGCGGATGGTCTTTCACGTTTGCTGTTGTACAGAGCTTTTGGGGGTTAGGTATCGCGGTGCTTCTGGGAGCGGTGTCCGCGCTATACCCGGCTTGGCGCAGTGCAAGGTT
>PKWS01000066.1:0-2840 GCA_003132105.1 Desulfosporosinus sp. | reverse complement strand
GATGTTTCGTTAGTCATCTCTCAAGGGGATTTTATTGGGATTGAGGGTCCATCCGGCATGGGTAAGAGTACCTTGCTTTACCTAATGGGTGGGGGACTTCTTAAACCCACATGCGGTAGTTTGTGGCTTAGTGGCAAGGACACCAGTAAACTCAGCGATCGGGAACTTACGTCGTTGCGGGCTAAGACTATTGGTTTCATTTTTCAAGAGACCAGCTTATTTCCAGCTTTGACAGCTTTGGAAAATGTTGAGCTGGCCATGTTTCTAAGTAAGCGTAGCCGTCTTACTCAAGTGGATAAAAAGCATGCGCTTGCCCTTTTGACGGACTTGGGGCTTAAAGAACGGGTGGGTTTTTTGCCTCACCAGCTTAGCATCGGGCAACGGCGCCGGGTCGTCGTTTGTAGGGCCATTGTTAACCACCCATCTCTAATCCTGGCTGATGAGCCGACGAACGACTTGGATCCGGTTTGGGCGGGTAAAGTAATCGATATCTTGGAGTCGTCCGTGCAAGATGGTGGGGCTGTGGTTATGGTGAACCATTCCGGTTGGGCAACCCGTGCTCACCAGCGTTACAGACTGGAGGGGGGAAAACTCCTTTCTGCTTGACGAAAAACATTCTCTTCTCATAAAACAACATAGAGTGATGAACAAATTCACCCNNGGGTGAATTTGTTCATCACTCTGTAAATGTTGTTTCCTTTATTAGGCTACACACTTTGTATTACCGAAGAAAAGGAAAAGCGGCCAGTAAACACATAAGTTCTGAAATCTCGATAAACGCTCCGTACAAGTCTCCAGTTAATCCTCCTAAGAGGGAGGAAATTCTAGAGGCAAGCAAGGTTACTGTGATGATGCATACTCCAAAGGCGACAAGTCCAGCAAATCCAGCGAGATAAAAGGCGGCTCCTAAAACTAAGCAGCCATTGAAAAGAAACGGAATCCAGTGGGTAGTTTCATGAATGCCTTTTCCCAGTCCTTGGGGGCGGGCATAAGGAAACGCGATCGCCCCAATCTGAAATACCCAGCGTGAAAGCATGGGCATAACCAGTAGGATGGAAAAATGAGTGGGAGTTAGGCTTGAAAGTAAGGCAAATTTTAGGAGTAGTAAGCCGACGAGGGCCATGCAGGCATGAGCTCCAATACGGCTGTCCTTCATGATCTCCAGAATACGTTCCGGACTTCGGGCGGATAATAAACCATCCATACTATCCATGAACCCATCGAGATGGAGCCCTCCAGTTAGAATTAATTCTGCAACCAACAAGAGAGCACCAAGAACCAAGGGCGGAAAATAAAGAGTCAACGCTTTCGCCAGAAGCCAGAGGAGTAGTCCTATGACAAGTCCGACCAACGGATAATAACGATAACTTCGTGAAAATTCCTCCGAGGTGACTTCTACTTTGGGTGCAGGTAAAGGGATCCGGGTCAGAAATGTGAGGGCAATTAGAAATTCGCGCAACTAAATCACTCCTTGAGTAGTGAAGCAAGCAGCTTCTCGCCGGAGTGTTTAATCTCCATGGGGAAACCTGCCACGACCATATAAACTTGATCAGCACTGTGAGCCAGAATTTGATTGCTTCGTCCGGCTAAATCCCGGTAAGCTCGGGCCAAAGGGTACTCAGGAACAATTCCTTGACCCACTTCGTTGGAGACAAAGATGACTTGCGGTTTGATTTCTTTGGCTAGTTGGGCGACGTCCTTCACAATATCCAAGATCTGAGGTTCAAGTTCGCTGTTGAATAAATCATGGTCGTTCTGCGATTGTCCTGCTAAGAGAAGATTGGAAAGCCAGAGCGTGACACAATCGAGAAGAATAACCACGTCTTCGTCTTTAAGCTGAAGCAACCTATCGCGAATGTTGCGGGGTTCTTCGATCAGCTGCCAAGTGGACGGACGTTGTTGTTGGTGTTTTTTAACACGCAGAGCCATTTCTCCGTCCAATATTTGAGCGGTAGCAATGTAAATGACGGGACGTTTTGCATGAGCGGCAAGAAGTTCGGCAAAGTAACTTTTTCCGCTACGGGCGCCACCTGTGATGAGAGTAAATTGAGACAATAGCATTCACCTACTTTTTTAGATTGACTGTTCGCTGACTCCGGCGTCGGCGAAGGTAGACATTTCCTCGAGTATATGAAGAGCAGCTTCAACAAGGTGAAAGGTTAAGGCGGCTCCAGTTCCTTCTCCAAGTCTCATATGTAAGTTAAATAGCGGATCTAGGCCTAGAGCCTCTAAGGCCTTACGGTGACCAATTTCAGCTGAGCCATGGGAGGGAATCATAAAGGCTGTGCTTTTCGGGGCGAGTTTCGCCGCTATGAGTGCTCCGGCAGTCGAGATGAAACCGTCGATCACGATAGGGACACGGCTAGCAGCAGCTTGAAGGATCGAACCAGCTATCGCCGCGATTTCTAAGCCTCCTACTTTAGTTAGAACGTCGAGGGCGTCCTGTGGATTGGGCTGATTTAGTTCAATTGCTTTTTCAATAGCATGACGTTTCTTNNCGGAATTTGTAAAGAGAGCGACGATGGCTGAGCTGGGGGTCGTGTTCCCAATTCCTAGGTCCCCAGTAGCTAAGAGATTATAGCCTGCACGGATTTTTTCACCGGCAACTTCCGCGCCGACTAGCAGAGCTTGTAGGGCTTGTTGACGGGTCATAGCGGGGCCTTTGGTCATATTTTGGGTTCCGTTGGCAACACGTTTATGGATGATGTCTCCCTCTAAGGGGAAGGCAACTCCGACATCAGTACAAAAAACCTCTGCATTGGCATGGCGAGCTAAAACATTGATGGCAGCGCCACCGCCGATGATGTTGTAAACCATCTGGGGTGTAACTTCTTGAGGAA
>PKWS01000159.1:1156-2504 GCA_003132105.1 Desulfosporosinus sp. | reverse complement strand
CGCTCAAAGTTTTCTTGAATCTTGGGATCACCGCTCGGAAAGAATAAAGCCACTTGTTCAAAACAAGTAGCCATTGTTTGCATTGGATTTCTCATTTCCTTCATATCTATACCCCCGCTACCTTTCCAGTACAGATGATATTTTATCATGCACGACCGGAAACCGCAATTTTTCCGGGCTCACCTTTTTGGATTCGTCCAACAACAGCGGCTGCTGGGGTTTTATACAGTTCTAACCGTTTAATCAATAAATCAACGCGTTCTTCTGGCACTGCCAAAAGTAATCCACCTGAGGTAACTGCATCAAAGAGCACGATCTGGACTTCCTCAGAGACATCCGGGGCAAAGTCCACTTCGCCTTCAAGATGTCGTCGGTTGGCTTGTGTTCCCGCCGGAATAGCCTTTTGTTTAATACACTCCCAAACACTATCCAAAACCGGCACAGCGGAAGCATATACTTCCGCACTACATCTGCTGGCCTGAAGCATTTCATGCAAATGACCCAAAAAACCAAAGCCTGTCACATCCGTAACGGCATGAACTCCCACTTCAATTGCTGCTTCAGCCGCGCCCTTGTTCAGTGTAGCCATCACTTCAATAACTTCCGCTTCCGCTTCCGGTGAGACAATCCCTCGTTTAATCCCAGTTGTGATTATCCCTACCCCAAGTGGTTTCGTAAGAATTAAAACATCCCCCGGAATGGCTTTAGCATTCGAAAGAATATGGTCTGGGTGCACGATACCAGTGACTGACAGCCCGTATTTCGGCTCCGCATCATCGATCGAGTGTCCTCCGACCAGAACTGCGCCTGCTTCCCGAATCTTCTCACTCCCGCCTTGCAGGATCTTGGCGAGAATATCCATTTTCAGTTTCCCGACTGGAAACGAAACCAGATTCATAGCAGTCAGCGGTTTAGCTCCCATTGCGTAAATATCACTTAAAGCGTTAGCCGCAGCAATCTGTCCGAACGCATAAGGATCATCCACCACAGGGGTGAAAAAATCAACACTTTGCACTATAGCCTGTTCATCATTTAAACGGTAGACACCAGCATCATCCGAATTTTCCATACCTACTATTAAATTCGCATCCTCTATATTTGGGGGCAAGTAGCGCAAAACTTGCGCCAGGTCCGTAGGACCTATCTTGCATCCTCAGCCCGCCTTAGTAGAAAACTGGGTCAACCGGACTTTGTCTTGACTCATATTGAGATCCATGAATAACACCTCCAAGTCGTCTGTCATTACAATTATCGCAACTCTAATCATCACTCATTAATTATATACGTATTGAAGATGAATGCAAATCAGGGACTTGTGTGACACAACGCTCGGTGCTTACGACGCAGA
>PKWS01000159.1:0-1105 GCA_003132105.1 Desulfosporosinus sp. | reverse complement strand
GCTTTCGTAAAGACGTCGCGCTCGTGTGACACTGCGTCCTGGGCTTGGAACGGGGAACGGTGAGGAGTGACCTATCTTTGGGAGACGGCACATTTCATGTGCACCGTCTTGACTTGCATACAAATTAGCTTGTGTAATTACATCATAATTGTCATAACTATTTAAGTAGTTCTGCTGGAAATAATCGTATAACCGAAAAATAGCCCGCCTGTATAACACAAACGGCCTATCTTCAATTCCCCACGCAAGACACTTTGTGCCTTTGTTCCTAGTCGAATATGTCGTGCAAGTTTATTTCTAAGTCCTCAAATATATCAACTTTAACTGTTTCGTCTTTCCCGTACACTTGGGGTTCTGTAAATACGTTCTCAGAAAGTTTATAAACTTCCACAATCTGATTAAGTGGGTCAACTATCCAATATTCGCGGACTCCCGATAATCTGTAACGCCTTAACTTAACTCGCTTGTCTTTTAATGCTGTTGATGGGCTTAAGACCTCAACAACAAGGTCAGGAGCACCGATACATCCTTTTTCGTGTATCTTTGATTGGTCACAAACCACTGTTATGTCAGGCTCAACATAGATGTCATTTTCATCATCCAACCAGACCCCAAACGGTGCAGGAAAGGCTTTGCATTTTTTACCCTTTAGGTAAGTATAAAACTCACCATATAAATTTCCCACAATCGCTTGATGTTGAGACGATGGTGGTGGAGTCATATCGTAAACTATCCCATCGATTCGTTCCCAACGTTCAAGCTCGGATTCCAATAACTTTTTCCCCACCTACAACACCCCCTTATACTCTTTCAAAAGTTAAGCTTTTTAAGTGTGAAATCCATTCCTTTAACAGAAAAAAGGCGAGAATACAGGAATTAGCAATACTGAATGAAAAGCTTAGGTAAAGCGAAAAATGAGATAAAACTAGGCTAATAGTACCATAAAGGCCGAACAAATTTAAGACTTTATACTTAGTTTGGGTTAAACAATACCCTATCCCCATTAAAAATGCAAACGGTGTATTGGAATAGTATTGAAGATAATTATGGCCCAATTACCGCATAAATCCATGTCTACAAGAGAGTGCTCTTCATAATATTCTGG
>PKWS01000108.1 GCA_003132105.1 Desulfosporosinus sp. | reverse complement strand
GGAAGCGGGGCATCTTCATTAATACTCTCTAAAATCAATCCCGTTTTAGCCATCATCTCGGGGATAGTTGTCACGAGATGCCAAGCAATTTTCCCTAGTGTACGATCCTGAGCTCCAACTAATTGGTTCAGGGAATCATCTGTTAGCGCATCTAGGATTCGTTGGGTTGATTCCGCTTCTTTCTCCCATGTCTGTAGAAAAGTTGAGACAGATAAAAACATACTAATCCCCCTTAATACTTAAATTTACACCAATATTACCAGTTAGCTGGATTCAGGTCAATAAATTCTCCCTTTTTAAGGGTAAGCTCATATATTGCCGAATTCAGCACATGTTTTCAAAGCCAAAGTCTTACAGGTTATAAGGAGTTTTCGTTATCTTCTTACTTTATGCCCGCTAACACCAGCCTTGTAGTTTTCTAGGAACAGCTTGTAATAATCGTCCATGTCCTGTGACGAATCCAGCTCTCCATTCATTTTTAGTATTTCAATTGCAGCTTCTATCGTACACAAATTTCCTTCGGCTGCTCCTTTTCGCAAATCATAGTCCGATGCATAGTTCTGCTCTATTGAAACAATCGGCAAACTCTTTAAAAAGTCGCACTTTCGAAATATCTTTCTAGCTTCCTTCCACGTTCCATCTAAGATTATGAACGCTGGAATTTTTTTGGTTAATTCGAACTGCACTTTTCTTTTTTCTAACTCCTCATTTTCTGCCGGAAATACTACAAACGTTGTATAGTCTTCCATGTCGATGTTTTTTATTAATTCAGTCGGAATCTTTGTTCGTTCCCATTGAAAGATTTCAGTCGAATCAGGATTTATTAACTTTATTAGTCTAGCGGTATTAGAAGGTCTATAAAACTCTCTTTCACTTGATAAAATCCAAAACTGTGCTCTGGTACTTACTTTTGGAGATTTATCACATATGCAATTGATGATCGGTAAGCCACATCCATTGCAAGTTTCATATAAACTTGTAATCTGTTTAACCTTATAAACTTTGTCCACTTTGTCCCCTTTATCCCCTTTGAAAAACTCCACTATCAAATACCATTATTTCTTCTAGATTCCCTGAATACATAAGTTAAAATGCCAAGAGTAGAACTCAGTGTATACTCTTGGCATTTTCGGGTCTAATCGTTCTAAGCCATTTCCAACTTGACTTGGCTTCCTGCTCCGCCGGCTTCAGCAGGTGTAACGACCAAACGACGGGCGAGTCGGTTCTTCAATTCCGGTATGTGACTTATGATACCAATCGTTAAGTTTTGAAGGTGAAGTTTCTCTAGCGTGTTCATCACTGTTTCGAGTAGATTGGCATCGAGTGTTCCGAACCCTTCATCAAGGAAGAAAAACTCTAGCGGTGATTCACCCCGAAGTTGAATTTGGGTAGACAAGGCTAAGGCAAGCGCTAATGCGGTGAGGAAGGTTTCTCCTCCTGATAAACTGCTTACGGGTCGACGTACTCCCCCATTGGCATCGTCGCGGATGATAAAACCACCCTCTACATCAACCTCCAAGGCATAGCGCTGGTTTGTAAGCTGTTTCAAGCGTTCTGACGCATCTAGGGATACGTTGGTTAACTGTTCTTGAGCAATAAACTCTACGAAAGCATTCCCTTTAAAAACGTTTTGTAAGCTTTTAAGTAAACCCTGTCGGTGGCTTAATTCTTTTCTTTCATGTTCAAGGCGCATCCATTCTTCGTGCTCCTCATTTATTTTTTTCAACCTTTGTTGATTTGCGCCTCGTTGCTCAATCGCTTCAGTATGATCATTTTCCACTTTTTTAAACCGAATAGGCCAAGCAAGCCACTCCTCTGGACGCAGACTACGGCCCTTCAGTCGCTCTTCGATGTCTTCACGTTTTTGCTTAAGACTCAAAACGTCTTGTTGGAAGGCTAAGATGTCCTGGTTCATTTTCAGCCGTTCAGTTTCGTCACCTAAAGCGCTCTGCGCCTCTGGGGTTGTCATGAATTGGGCCATTTTCAGGCCCTGCTCTAGTTTGTGCTGGGAGGCCTCAAACCCTTCTCGGGATAGTTCCAAAGTTTTATGGCTGACAGCCTGCGTCTGTTCCGCCTGTGCCCATACCTCTTTGGTCCTATCATAAACCTTCCTCAGCTTTTCTTCAGTTCCTGTTACTAGAGCCAATTCTTGTTTAACCTGCAGAGTTCGCTCTAGGGCTGGCTTTCCCTCCGTTAAGGCATCACATTTGCTCTTCAACTCTGCTATATCGCGAGCGGCTTCAATTCCTACTGTCTTTAAATTCTGAAGCTCAAGTTCGCAATTCGTCTTCTCCAGCATAAGCGGCAGTTGAACCTCATCCGATTCCCGAACTCCCTGTTCAAGTCCGGATAACTCCTGATTTAAACTACTCATAGTTTTATCCCAGGTTTCGTATTTTTTTTGTAGCAACAAAATTTCCGAAAGGGCAATCTCTCCGCGGAAAGTGTCCAAACGATCTTTNNTCTGTGGAAGCAATTTGGGCTCGAATGTTGTGTTGTTTTTTATCCACTTCAGCTAACTTTCGCTGGGCGTCCTCCAACTGACGATTCAACTGCTCTTGATCTGTTTTCCAAACATTTAATACTAGTTTATCTTTACTCAAATTGGATTCTTGTTCAACTAGTTGGGCATTTAAGGCTTGAGTTTCCTTATTACGGTCAGATTCCAGTAATTCCTTACGATAGTTATCGATTGCACGTTTCTTGGTTTCATAGAGATCTAACTGGTTTTGTTCAAGCTCTT
>PKWS01000042.1:5310-6989 GCA_003132105.1 Desulfosporosinus sp. | reverse complement strand
GAATTAGGGCTAAAGGCTAAGTCATTTATGGATGCTGGAGGCTTAGTTCCGGATGAAGTGACCATTGGGATTGTCGCTGAACGATTAGCACTACCGGATTGTGCGGATGGATTTCTCCTTGATGGTTTCCCACGTACTCTTGCGCAAGGCAATGCTTTAGATCAAATTTTAGACCGCCTTGGCATGAAACTTGATGGTGTGATCAACCTGGAAGTTGATGAAGAGGTCTTAATACCTCGGCTAACAGGACGTCGTGTATGCCGGAAGTGTGGAGCGTCTTATCACATGATCTTTAACCCACCGAAGCAAGAAGGGGTTTGTGGACAGTGTGGAGGAGAGCTTTATCAGCGCTCAGATGACACAATAGAAACGGCCAAGAATCGTTTGAATGTCTATAATCAGCAAACGGAACCTTTAATTTCTTTTTACCAGGAACAAGGATTGCTCAAGCGTATTAATGGGGACCAACCCATTGATCAGGTTCTTTCGGATATTCTAAAGGCCTTGGACTAATTGGTATGATTGAGCTGAAAAATGCGAAACAATTAGAACGGATGCGTAATGCGGGGCGAATTGTGGCTGAAACACTCGCCCTAATGCAGGANNGCTTTTAAGGGATACAATGGTTTCCCGGCAACGTTGTGTACCTCTGTAAACGAACAAGTAGTTCATGGAATGCCAGGTTTAAGGTATTTAGAATCTGGGGATATTATCAGTATAGATTGCGGTGCGGTCATAGACGGGTATTTTGGAGATGCGGCTGTAACTGTACCAATTGGAGAAGTTGGAGAAGATCTCCAGAAACTCTTAAGAGTGACCAAAGAGTCCCTGATGTTGGGTATTGCACAGGCGAAGTTAGGTAATCGCCTTTACGACGTCTCTCATGCAGTCCAAACGCATGTGGAAGCTAATGGATTTTCTGTCGTACGTGATTATGTTGGACACGGGATTGGAAGAGCCATGCATGAGGATCCCCAGATCCCTAATTTTGGCAAGCCCGGTCGGGGACCACGACTCGAGATAGGTATGGCCTTGGCTATTGAGCCCATGGTAAACATGGGTACGTATGAAGTGCAGACATTAAAGGATCACTGGACTGTGGTTACGAAAGACAACCGGCCATCCGCCCATTTCGAGCACACAGTTGCGATTACGGAAAATGGCCCAGAAATTCTAACTCGTTGTTAGGGACCTAGGCATTGCGATTTGTCAGAGGAGGGGTAAATAATCATGTCAAAAGAAGATGTTATTGAAGTTGAAGGTAAGGTCTTGGAGCCACTGCCAAATGCCATGTTCCAGGTCGAGTTAGCAAATGGACACAAGGTTTTGGCGCACGTCTCTGGGAAAATTCGCATGAATTTTATCCGGATTCTTCCGGGAGATAGGGTCACAGTGGAACTTTCCCCCTATGACCTGTCCCGAGGACGAATCACATACAGGTTTAAGTAAGCACCAAAGGGAGGGATTACGGTGAAAGTAAAGCCTTCTGTCAAGAAGATCTGTGAAAAATGCAAGATTATTCGTCGCCATGGTAAAGTCATGGTCATTTGTGAAAATCCGAAACACAAGCAAAGACAAGGCTAGGCTAGAAGTTTCGGTTGCGCGGCTGATTGGAGAAATCCCTTCAATGCACCGATTTTATATTGATACAGAACTGAAATAGTTGGGGGTGTAAATTT
>PKWS01000042.1:2156-5296 GCA_003132105.1 Desulfosporosinus sp. | reverse complement strand
CGTCGCGAAGTTTCCCTCAATATCAAGCGTCTTATGGAAATTGGTTCTTATCGTGGACTGCGCCATCGTCGTGGACTTCCCGTTCGAGGTCAGCGCACGAAAACCAATGCCCGTACTCGTAAGGGTCCGGCTAAGACTGTTGGAGCAAAACGTAAAAAGTAAAAAGGGGGGATAACCAAGATGGCACGTAAAGTTGTCCGGACAAAACGCCGGGAACGTAAGAATATTGAAAGTGGAATTGCCCACATCAAATCCACGTTTAACAATACCATGGTGACCATTACGGATACCAGCGGGAACGCACTCTCTTGGTCAAGTGCAGGTTCTCTAGGCTTTAAAGGTTCACGCAAAAGCACTCCTTTTGCAGCGCAAATGGCTGCAGAAACTTGTGCTAAAGTTGCGATGGAACATGGCTTAAAAGATGTTGAATGCTTCGTAAAAGGACCTGGGGCTGGACGTGAAGCTGCAATTCGTGCACTACAAGCTGCTGGTTTGGAAGTAAACTTAATTAAAGACGTGACACCGATTCCACACAATGGCTGTCGGCCACCGAAACGCAGAAGGGTATAGGAGGTGTGTAATCATGGCTAGATATACTGGACCAGTCTGTCGCTTATGTCGTCGTGAAGGACTGAAGTTATTTCTTAAAGGGGAACGTTGCTATACCGGAAAATGTGCGATTGACCGTCGTGCATACGCTCCCGGGCAACACGGTCAAGCTCGTGCAAAGAAGCCCACGGAATATGGTCTTCAATTACGAGAAAAACAAAAGGCACGCCGAATGTACGGTGTTATGGAAAAGCAATTCCGTCGCTATTTCGACATGGCTGCACGTAAAAAGGGTATGGCCGGGGAAAACCTACTCGTCCTGTTGGAACGCCGACTTGATAATGTCGTTTTCCATCTGGGTTTTGCATCCTCTCGTCCGGAAGCACGTCAACTCGTGAATCACGGTCATTTTACCATTAATGGTAAAAAGGTTGATATTGCTTCTTATTCTGTACGCGTGGGAGAAACCGTTGCAGTTAAAGAAGGCAGCAAGAGCTCTCCACGTGTGAAACAACTTCTTGAAAACTTAGGTTCTCGAACAGTTCCTGGATGGTTAAGTTTGGATGCCAATACTGCTGCTGGAACCATTGTTGCACTACCGACTCGTGAAGACATTCAAATTCCTATACAAGAACACCTCATCGTGGAGAAATACTCCCGCTAATGTTGACGTTCTACCCATATGGGTTGGATGGTTTGTATATCAAGTTCTCGAGAAAGAAGGTGCATTCCGATGTTAGAAATCGAGAAGCCGAGGATCGAGTGTATCGAGCGTTCTGAAGACGACTCCTATGCAAAATTCGTCGTTGAGCCTCTTGAAAGGGGTTATGGGATTACTTTAGGGAATTCTCTAAGGCGTATCCTGCTATCCTCTCTTCCTGGATCAGCGGTGACATCTGTCAAAATTGAAGGGGTACTCCACGAGTTCTCTACGATCCCGGGTGTTTTGGAAGACGTTACTGACATTATTCTGAATCTGAAGTCACTTGCGCTGAAAGGCTATACGGATGAACCTCGGATTATTCGCATAGAGGCTCAAGGCGGAGGGATTGTTACAGCAGGAGATATCATAAGCGATCCAGACATTGAGATTCTGAATTCAGAATTGAAGATTGCCACATTAGATAATGATGGTCGGTTGTTTATGGAAATGACAGTAGAACGTGGCCGTGGCTACGTTCCTGCAGACAAAAACAAGAAGCCCGACAATGTTATCGGAGTTATCCCCATAGACTCCATCTTTGCCCCGATTTATAAGGTTAACTATACGGTAGAAGATACCCGTGTCGGTCAAATTACCGACTATGACAAGTTAACAATTGAAGCATGGTCTAATGGCAGTATCTCTCCTGAAGAGGCTACTAGTTCGGCAGCCAGTATTCTGAGTGAGCATCTGCGCCTTTTCATGGGACTCACTGATAAACTCAATAATGTTGAGATTATGGTGGAAAAAGAAGAGGAAGCCAAAGATAAAATCCTCGATATGACGATTGAGGAACTAGATCTGTCTGTTCGTTCTTACAACTGTCTGAAACGGGCAGGGATCAATTCAGTTGAAGAGTTGACCCAAAAAACGGAAGAAGACATGATTAAAGTGCGTAACCTTGGTCGCAAGTCTTTGGAAGAAGTGGAATTTAAACTTAAGAACTTAGGTTTATCGTTCCGCCCGCCTGAAGACTAAATCGGTGCAAAAGGAGGGGAATGTAATTGGCTTACCGCAAGTTGGGAAAAAACACGGGTCATCGCGGGGCAATGTTGCGTAATATTGTCACTTCCCTGTTAAGACATGAACGTATTCAAACGACTGAAGCACGTGCCAAAGAATTGAATGCCATTGCTGAAAAGATGATTTCACTTGGCAAGCAAGGCGATTTGGCTTCACGTCGTTTAACGATGGCTTATCTCATGGATGAAGATGTTGTAACAAAATTGTTTACTACCATTGCGCCGAAGTATGCTGACCGTCAGGGAGGCTATACTCGTATCATGAAACTCGGCTTACGTCGGGGCGATGCTGCGACAATGGTAATCATCGAACTCGTATAATGCGAGTTGTTAAAGGCCGGGTTGCTTAACGTTGTTAAGTATGCCCGGCCTTTGCTGATACCAGCCAGAAAGTATAAGTGCAACTAGGCGGCCGCCTTCGCTAAGGCTTAGCGCCAGCCAAGTTTTCTTTATAATCTAGGGGAGTGATCTCAGCCGATGAAAGTGCTTCAAGTTCATAATATCAGTTATCATGACAGGTTGAATGGAGCGAGTTTTGACTGGCACCAAGGTGAGGTCATTGCCCTTATGGGCGCCAATGGTTCCGGGAAGTCCACGTTGGCTCGTCTCATCGCTGGGCTGATTAAACCTACTGCTGGGGAGATCCGACTTACCATAGACGGCACCACATGCGCTTGGGACAAGGTGACAAGGTGGCAGGAGATTGGGCTTGTCGGGCAGCATCCCCGGCGCCAAACGATTGGAGCAACCGTTGCTGAAGAACTAGGTTACGGACTCTTAAACCTTGGTCACGATATCCAGTGGGTACGCAACAGAGTGCGGGAATTGGCTTCTAGTGTGGGCTTAGGTGGCAAAGAAGACCAGTC
>PKWS01000042.1:0-2116 GCA_003132105.1 Desulfosporosinus sp. | reverse complement strand
TGGAGCTTTTATTTCAAGCCCAGAGTGAAACAGGGCAACTTTGGATTACGCATGACCCGGAATTAGCAAGACTAGCGGATCGTCTCTTGGTTATTAAAAATGGTAAACTTATAGACATGGGTAAACCACAAGAGGCATTGATCAACAGTGAGATGCAATCCCTTTACGGATTCCGGAAATTTGAAGAAAAGAAGTTTCCCAAAGCACCGAAAGAAAGACAAGCTGTACTAGAGTGGAAACAAACCAAGTATGAATCCCGTTTATCGCTTAATAAAGTTGTAAGAGCGGGCGAGTTTATTGGAATTGTCGGCCCTTCGGGTTCAGGAAAGACGACGCTTTTAGACAGTGCCATCGGGTTTATCCTGCCAACTGAGGGACAACTTTTGGTGTGTGGAGAAAAGATATCAAAGGCCAGTTTGAAGACTGTGCGTCGAAAAACTCGTCTAGTTCTTCAAGAGGCAGGGGAATACTTGATTGGCCGCAATGTCTATCACGAAGTATTTTATGGAGACTCAGGGAGAGATCTAAAGGCAGAAAGGCAAGAAAGGTTATCGTTTTTGGAAGGGTTTGGTATCCCTGCCCGCTTGGCAGAGGAGGCTCCTGAACGCCTAAGTGGTGGAGAACGACAAAAGGTAGCTCTGGCCGCTGCTCTGAGAACACTTCCAGAGGTTCTTTTACTGGACGAACCTTTACTTGGACTCGATATATTGAGCCGGGCAGCCATACAGACCATGATTTCCACTTGGGACAATCTCACCATACTGTATGTAACCCACGATCTAAGAGAAGTTTTACAGTTTGCCGATCGGCTTTGGCTGATTGAGAATGGAAATGTGGTATTAGATTGCTCTATAGAGTGTTGGAAAGAGCATCAGGAACAATTTCGAGACTTAGGCGTCCGCTGCTAAAGGGGGGACTAATATCAAACTCTTTGAACTCTACTGCCCAGGCAACAGCTTGGTGCATCAACTTGATCCAAGGGTAAAGGTTGGAGGGTTAGCCTTCTTGTCCCTCTTAATCACAATGACCCGATGGCAGGGGCTAGCTTTAACCTCCTTTGCCCTCCTCGGGCTAGTGGCATTCAGTCGTACCCCCTTAAAAATATATCGTTCGCTTATAGTGGTGCTTGTATGGATGGGATTATTTTACGGTTTGGCATTAGGATGGGTTTCGCCAGAAAACAGTGCAATTTGGTATGGACATTGGTCACTAAGCGGTTTTGTTCAAGCTGCTGATATGCTTTGGCGAATCGCACTGGTTTTTGGATTGACGCGCCTTTATACGGCCGTAACAATGCCACTCGAGCAAGGGATGGGAATAGCGTACTTCTTCAATCCACTCATCCGTATTACACCAAAAGCGGCTGATTTTGCCCTAATGCTTACCTTGACACTGCGTTTTATTCCCCTCATCTTGGAAGAGGCAGTTTTAATTGGGAAAGTCAGAGTGTTAAAAAGCGAGTGGCCTCACTCATGGGTTAAACAATCCTGGGAGATAATTCAGCTTATTGTACCGCTCATCTTACTTAGCTTGAGAAGGGCAGAAGAACTTGCTGAAAACCTAATGTCTAGAGGATATGGTTCGGGTAAATATCACACGCTCATACTACATGAGCGGACCTATGAGGACTTCGCTGGAGTTCTAATCATAGGAGTTTGGGGAGTATTACTTTTAATTTTGAGGTAAGCCACATTCAAAAAAATAACTAATCAGTATGCCAGTCTATTTTGTGTCATACTGCGTCGGTATGTTC
The DNA here is from genome assembly GCA_003132105.1 of Desulfosporosinus sp. Classification (GTDB taxonomy): domain Bacteria; phylum Bacillota; class Desulfitobacteriia; order Desulfitobacteriales; family Desulfitobacteriaceae; genus Desulfosporosinus. The sequence continues at coordinate 363 of PKWS01000042.1, read as the reverse complement.
ACCTAANNAAAATATCCATTGCATCTTTGATTCGTTATTTCTTTCATATGACTAAACTAAATTCATATCGTAGTGGAGGCTCGTATTAATGCGGAATATTCGGCTAAAATTGGCATATGACGGAACCAACTATCATGGGTTCCAGAGACAGCATGATACTCATGGCCCTACCATCCAGGGTACTTTGGAAGCAGTATGGGCAAGATTAGTCGAGGAAGAGGTAACTCTAGCTACGGCAGGCCGAACGGATACTGGTGTACACGCCTCCGGCCAAGTTGTAAATTTCATGACTTCTGCAAGAATTCCGGAAGAAAAAATCCCTAAGGCATTTAATAGTATGTTGCCCAGGGATATACGAATACT
>PKWS01000157.1 GCA_003132105.1 Desulfosporosinus sp. | reverse complement strand
CCATTGAAGAAATCCCTGGCTGGCATGGCGCGTTTCCCTGCTGGTTGGACCTCCAGAATCTGAAGGACTCCATCCCCTGTCTGAATCACTAAACTATCCTCCAGCACCTGAAGAATTTGACCCGGATCAGCCGTCGCCACCTTCGATAACGCTTCCGTCTCCGAAAGCACGTCCGTGTTTAGCAAGGGAGTGCTTCGCCAGATTTTAAGGTTTTCTCCTCGAAAGGTCGCAAACGCTCCCGGCCAAGGGTTTAACCCCCGAATTTGATGATGCAGTTCAGCCGCCTTACGTGACCAATCTAAACGTTCATGTTCACGTTTCAGAAGGGGCGCATAATTTGATTGTCCCGTTTGTGGCGTAGGAATTAACCTCCCCATTTCCAACTCATTTAACGTATCTAATAGGAGTTCTCCTCCTAGAGCAGCTAGCTCATCATGGATCTCTCCCGTTGTAGCTTCATCTGAAATGTGCATTTCTCTTTTCAATAACATATCCCCTGTATCCAAACCTTCATCCATCAACATGGTGGTCACTCCGGTACGGGTTTCCCCCCTCATCACAGCCCAATGAATGGGTGCTGCCCCACGGTATGAAGGGAGCAAAGAAGCGTGAACATTTATACACCCTTTTGAAGGCAGCTGTAAAATTTCCTTTGATAAGATTTGTCCGTAAGCAACAACAATAATGCAATCCGGGGCTAAGGCCCGTAGCTGATGGATTCCTTCCGGTGTTTTTATCTTTTCAAGTTGAAAAACAGCTAACCCTAGTTCTTCTGCCGCTACTTTTACGGGACTAGGTTTTAATTTTTTCCCGCGCCCCGCCGGCCGATCAGGTTGTGTAAAGACCCCAACAACATTATGCCCTCCCCTCACCAAGGCACGTAAAGCAGGTACGGAAAAATCTGGTGTACCCATAAAAACTAAACGCATACTCAACCCCCCTACTCGTGGTTCGTGGTTCGATGTTAGTGATTCGAGATCCGTGGTCCGTGGTCCGTCATCCGACGTTCGTAACCAAGCCCGAGGAGCGCTTTTCTGCTAAGCGGATGCGTCAGTGGAGCCGCGGTCCAGACAAGCACCGACGGTTCGCGCCCCGTAGCGCGCCATTGGTCGCACATGCAGTTTGCCCAGAGGTTATGGCGCGCTCGCGAACGGTCCAGCTTGTCAGCGGCGTAACTCGCAGACGCGTGCAGAACAGCGCTCCTCCTAGTTTCGATATGTTTTCTTTGCAACATCGACAAACAATATCCCCTCTAGGTGATCAACCTCATGTTGCAACGCACGAGCCAACAAACGATCCGCCCGAAAGTCCAACAATTCTCCTTGACGATTTAGCCCCTGAACACGTATTTTAAGAGCCCTAATTACATCTCCCGTCACATTCGGAATACTTAGGCACCCTTCTTCATCCGTTTGCTCTCCCTCTTTTTCCGAAATAACAGGATTAATGAGTTCCACCAGCACCTCACCCACCTTTACAACGACGACCCGCTTGGGAACCCCAATTTGTGGTGCCGCTAAGCCTACCCCATCAGCGTCATGCAGTGTATCTATCATGTTATCTAAGAGTTTTATTATGGACGGATTAACCTCTTTCACCGCTTTTGCCTTTTCCCGCAATACCTCTGCACCAATTTCTAAAATCTTATATACAGCCATTGCCCTTTTACTCCCTTCAGTAAAGCCCATAAGTTCGTGTCTTTGTCTATTATTGTATCCTATGACTAGCCACTAAGTCGAGGATCTAGTTCGGTTCACGAAAGTGGATCAACTTCGATGTTCAATATAACCCCACTGCTGGCTGGACCTTTGCAAAAACGTTGAACCCCTTGATGTAAGAACGCCCTGAGCAGATCCAGACGCCTCCCTTTGACAGATATTTGCCATCGCCATTGATTCTTAAGCCTGGTTAATACAGCTGGTGCTGGCCCGAGAATATCTAATTCATCTTTTCCAAATTGTGGGTCTTGCATTCCTTGCATCAGACAAGCCCCCAACTCGTTGGCCCCTTTTATAACCCGCTCCTCTTTTTCATGAAGCAACAGGACGCGAACAATATGGGTATACGGAGGATATTTTCGTTCTTTTCGATAGCGTATTTCTTCCCAGAAAAACCCCTGAAAATCATGATGAGCAGCTCGTAAAATGGCACCATCTGTGGGCGAATAGGTCTGAATTACAACCTCACCTGGTTTAGTGCTCCGACCGGCTCGGCCTGCAACCTGAGTTAAAAGTTGAAACGTCCGTTCTCTAGCCCGAAAATCCGGCATATTGAGTGTTTGATCTGCGGCAACGACCCCAACTAATGTGACATTTGGAAAATCCAATCCTTTGGCCATCATTTGCGTTCCTACCAAGATAGACGCTTCTTGACGGCGGAAACTTTCCAAGATCATGCGATGTGCTTCTCCGGAGCGTGTCGTATCAAAATCCAATCGTAATATGGAAGCCTCCGGAAGTAAGCCCTGTAACTCCTCTTCTACACGCTGAGTTCCCTGTCCAAAAAACCGAATATACCGACTAGCACATTTCGGACACGTAAGAGGTGGAAGTTCTTTGTGGTTACAATAATGACAGCGCATAGCCTGTCCTTGGCTATGATACGTCAGGGTTATAGCGCAATTGGGGCAACTGACCACATAGCCACATTCTCGACAAGCCACAAAGGTAGAATACCCTCTGCGATTCAAGAAAAGCATAGACTGCTCGCCCCGATCTAACCTTTCCCGCAGTTTTTGTTGCAGCAGAAGAGAAAACATACTGCGGTTTCCCTGTATAAGTTCTTCCCGCATATCCACGATCTCAACCGGTGGCAGGATACTTTCCCCGATCCGCCTAGTCATCGTTAGCATACGGATTTTACCCGATTGTGCTGCAGCATAGGCTTCCAAGGATGGCGTTGCACTTCCGAGTAAGACGACGCCCTTAAGCTGTTCCATACGTTTGCGAGCGACATCTCGCGCATGGTATTTGGGGTTCTCATCTTGTTTATACGCACCATCATGTTCCTCATCCAAAATGATGAGACGCAAATTCAGTAGAGGTGCAAACACTGCGGAACGAGTCCCAATAACGATCCGCTTATGACCTGCCAAAATATTCTCCCAGGCTTTCATTTTATCCCTCGGTCGCAACCCAGAGTGCAAGATAATTACCTGGTCGCCAAATTGGGTTTCAAAATAACGTGCAATTTGAGAGGTCAGGGAAATTTCCGGCACAAGAAGAATTGCATCTCCGCCTTGAGCGAGTACCTGCGATATCACCTCACGATAAACATCCGTTTTTCCACTACCCGTCACACCATGCAACAGAATAGTATGGGTTGAGCCTTCCTCTAAGGCAGTTAACACGTTTTTTACTGCTGTTGCTTGCTCCCCGGTTAATTGGTAGGTTCTCCCTGTGGCCCCGTTTTCCTGGTTTAGTGGTTTCTCTAAAGACCCTCCATCCATGATTGCTTTCTTCACAGATCCATGCCCGATGGATACAAATCGCGCTTCCTTTTTTGCCCATCCTTGTTCGATAAGCTTCTCGAGCGTCGACCCCGAAATGTCCGCTCGCTTAATAAAAGTTTTAAGGGAAATACTCTTACTCCGTGCTCGGTTAAGCACATTAATCGCTCGGAAGGCATCCGAATCTAGCCACTGCAAAGTCTGAACATCCGAATCTTTGAGGGATGCCAAGAGAATAACCCACTCTTCCACTTTTCCATTGAGAAGCGGCCAAACAGTATGTAGACTTTGAGCAATTGAGCAGATGGTCGTTTGTGCTAACCAATGGGCGAGTCCAATCAGATCCGGAGGGATGAGACTGTCCTTGTCCACACGCTCTAACACGGGTTTAAGATTCACAAACTCCAGTTCATCTGGTAGATCATTCGTCACATTCACAATAAGCCCTTGAACCTTACGGTTCTGGAGGGTAACGAGAACCCGCATCCCACTCTTCAAGTCAAGAAATTCAGGAATAAGATAATGATAACTATGATCTAGACGCCGATTTGCTACATCAATCAATACTTCAGCATAACGAAACATTACGACGCCTCCTTAATAGCGAAAACACCCTAGTGAACTCGTTCAGCTAGAGCTGAACATCGGGACTTCGGTGGGGGAGTCTACCCCCTCCGAAGCAGAATAAGGAACACCCACTTTTAGAAGTGGGAGTCTCGAAAATTTCACGCTCGCCTTATATTTTATCACATTACATCTTGCATAAATAATCAAAGATTAGACAATCTTTTTTAGGGACTCAGCCCATCATGATATATCTACAAAAAACAGCGCTTATGAGACTAAAAATCAGCATTTGTTCTAAACGTTTGTTGATCCCTCATTGACTTCTTGTCAAAACGGAATGAATTATGGTATGCTCTATATAAAGTTAAATCCTTGAACCTGTGAACTACACACCACTTAAAGAGGTGGGTGCTTCCTGCTCAACCTAGCTATTGCTAGGAGTATCAACAGGCTAACCCCGTCATCCCAACGGTTCTTTATGTGCTAACTTATGCTACAGGCCCAGCAACCGCAATCCTTCATCTCTGATATTCTTGGAAGCATTATAATCTCTATCAATGATGCATCTACATGACGGACAAGTCCACTCCCTATCAGATAGTTGCAAGTCCTTATTGATGTCACCACAGTAGTGACACGTCTTGGACGAAGGAAACCATTTATCAATCCTTACTAACAATTTCCCTTCATTCTCCAACTTATACTTTAAGAATGTCGTGAACATTCCCCATGCATTGTCATTGACTGATTTACCGAAATTCAAACATTGACTCATTGCTTTCATGTTCAAATCTTCAATCACTACTGCATCATAGCTATTGACTAATTCTCTCGACTTCTTATGAAGAAAATCCTTTCTACAATTAGCAACTTCCTCATGGACCTTGGCAACTTTAAGCTTCTGCTTGCGCCTATTGTTGCTTCCTTTGACACAGTGGGATAGTTTGCGTTGCTCTCTTGCCAGTTTTTCTAAGGCTCTACGGTAGAATCTCGGATAATCGGCCCTTATACATTGGCTATCTGTATAAAGATTCTTCATATCGAAGTCTAACCCTACAACATTTTCCTTTTTAAGAGAGATGGTTTGCACATTTTGAACAAATTCAACCAAGATGCTCACGAAATAGTTGCCAGTAGGTGATTTAGATATAGTACAAGACTTGATAATTTGATGACTTGGTATTTCTCTGTGTCGTTTCATCTTAATAAAACCTATTTTTGGAAGCTTGATTTTACTGTCTTCAATACGAATGTTGTTGTTGACGTTGTTAGTTGTGTATGAGTTTTTATCTCTATGTTTAGCTTTGAACTTTGGAAATCCAACACTTTTATCTCTAAAGAAGTTGTTGTATGCCGTTTGTAAATTCATCTGAGCATTTGCCAATGCTAGAGAATCAACTTCTTTCAACCACTCATATTCAGTCTTATAGTTGGCAGGAGTCGGTTGCTTCTGTCTCTTTAATTCTTCTAAGTCATCCTTGAACTTCTCATAAATCTCAATTCGATCTTCCAACATCTTATTGTACACGAATCTTACACAACCAAATGTTTTGGCAAGTAATACTTCCTGTTCCTTCGTTGGGTATAGCCTAAAATTATAAGCCTTGTTCATACCTTTTCACCTCCTTGATTTTCAATATATCTCTTGATTACTTCAATAGGAGCTCCACCAGTCGTTACTAAGCAGAAACTTCTTGACCAAAAGGATTCTTTCCATAACTGCTTTCTTATAAGAGGAAACTCTTTCTTTATGAGTCGTGATGAAGCACTTTTGTAGGTATTGATGAATTTGGATAGTTCAGTATTCGGATGTGCCTTGAACAGTACCTGGATATGATCTTTGTCATGATTCCACTCGATCAACGTCATATTGTAATTAGGTTGTATGTACTCAAATATTTCTTTAAGCCTACAGCTTATATCGTCGCTGATGACATTCCTACGGTATTTTATAACAAAGACTAGGTGATAATGTAGTGCGAACACTGAATGATTATTACTGTCCAAATACCTCATATAATCAGCCTTCCTCAACCACTACTACTGAGTATAATTATACCACAGATAATGGTAATAACAAGAGGAGATCACAAATTCATCCCCCACCTAACGGAGGAGGGAGAATTCTTTGTGAACGTAGGTTAAATTAGTCCCGTGAGACTAAGAAGGGAATGGCGGACCATGAGTTAGACATGGACACCTCTTTCTTGCTTGCGGGCAG
>PKWS01000083.1 GCA_003132105.1 Desulfosporosinus sp. | reverse complement strand
CGAATTCCCATCTTTCACGCTACCCCACTCTCCATTTTGTCTACAATTTTCGCAAATTCACAAAGGTTTCATTTAACGCAAACCCTCGGGCTCCAAGAATGAGATACCCCATATCCGTCAAAGGTGTTCCTATTAAGCAATTAAGCGTTGAATTCGCCTCCACTTTTTCCTGGAAAATAATTAAGACATCAATCGAAATGCCTAATTCAGGTTGTATAACCACTTCTAATTGGCCTGATTCGTTCCAAATTTGAGCACGATCTCCGACTACTAAATCATAACGCTGGGCAAGTTCTGGCGCAAGATGCAAGACGAAATCAGCATTATGAGCCCCTAGGGCATAAACCTGAGAATTAATAGTAGAATGGTGATGCGGAGTCAAAAGGCGAAATGGTGCATCAATCGAAGGATTAAGAGGGGGCACAAAAATTGGTAGGGGTAAAAGATGGGCGTTAGCAGCTTGGGATGAGAAAAATTCATAGTGCCCCGAAGGAGTTGCAAAGGCCCGATTTTCCCAAGCCGTACAAGGAAACTTTGCACGCACAGGACCATTTAAAATTTCTTCTGGTTTTTTTAAGCCCAAAATATCTAACATTTGGGGGCCAAGTTCACGTAAAAGAGTTTCTTTCTCATTACCTGATGTGGGGAACGTACAACTTCCAGGTGCAAGGTTATTTAACCGGGATGAAACATCCCAAGCAATTTGTAAGTCAGAACGCGCTTTACCTACTGGAGAAATAGCGGGCTCATTGACCCCCACCCAATAATGCCAATAACTTGAATTCAAATCCCAGTGTTCATAATGTGTCGTTATGGGAAGGAAAAGATCGGCGGCTCCGGAAGACTTGGTATGAAAGAGATCGTTCACGACGATGAGATCCAGTTGGCTGATGAGCTTTTTCCATTGCTGCAAATTTCCATCCTGGGATAAAGGGTTTCTCCCAGAAATCCAGAGCATTTTAACGGGGGGATCAGTACAACTTAGTGCTTCCTCTGAAAATCGATTGATATTTAAGAGCCGATCCCTCTGATCAATTGGATGGGGTGGGTTCTGTAACGCCTCAGAAAAACGCCAAGTTTCAAATTGAGCATATTGTACACCGCCTCCTTGTTCACCAAGGTGTCCGGCGAAGGCCCCTAAGGCATCAAGCGAGCGCAGAGTTTGTCCTCCGTTTGTATAACGTTGTAAGCCAAAGCCTGCCCAGATACAAGCAGGATGGGTTTGACCGTATTCTAAGGCAAGTTCACGAATCGTTGAAACAGGAACTCCGGTAATTTCTGAACATTTTTTAAGTGAAATTTGGGTTCTGAGGTAGTGGATATATTCTTTATGCCCTAACGTATAAACACTAAGTTCGGGGTCTATGAGGTTTTCTTCCAAAAGAACTTTCGCAAATCCTAAAGCCAGAAGCCCATCGGTTCCCGGGCGGACCTGTATAAACTGATGAGATCGCGCGGCTGTGGCACTAAAATGCGTATCGAAACAAACAACCTTTGCGCCGTGATCAATGGCATCGAAAATAATCGGCATCTGGTGAACAGCTGTCCAAGCAGGGTTTACTCCCCAAAGCCAAATTAACTTAGCCTTAACCATATCCAACGGGTCCGAACAAAAGAACGTTCCAAAGTCTAAGGTTTGAGCTTCGACTCCCGCCGACCAGCACGGGGACCCGACAGCTCTTGTTGTGGCTCCGATGCCCGTGAAGAGGCCTTCCATTGCATTGTGTAAAATGCCAAAATTTCCAGAGTACTTATTCATGGCGAGTGGTAAAGAGGTTCCATACTCCTCCTTGAGACTAAGAATTTTTTCTGCGATAAGGTTTAATGCCTCATCCCATGAAATCCGCTCCCAAAAGCCACTATAACGGCCCCGCTGACGCATAGGGTAACGAACTCGCTGAGGACTGTAAACCTTTTTTACATCATCGAGAGCTTTCGGACAGAGTTTGCCCGAGGTGTATTCGTGGTGGGGGTTTCCTTCTACTGAGATGAGGACACCATTACGGGTAGTGCTCACAATGCTACACGTATCGTAGCAGTTACGAGGGCAAATATTGTGATGGAATTCCAAATATTACCCTCCTCATTCACGCTGTCTATAGAATACCATTCGTTAGTGTTTACTGAAAAACCTTTAAGTATTAGATAATGCATTCTCACTTTTAGTTTGGTCTATAGCAAGGAAAAAATTATTATACGTTACCATCCTTGCTTTGTAGCACTGCAAATTACCGACCAGGATCTCCAGTTTCCCCCTATGTCGAAAAAATTAGCTTATGTAAGTGTAAATATCACGATAAGAGCCCTATAAGATTGCACGGACACACTGCAACCTTATAGGGCCCTTAAAGCGTGTGGATGATAGCTTAGAACAAAGCAGTGATATGAATGCCTGTTGCACTAAGGTAGAAAAGCGCTCGACCTAAGACTTCTCCCACTCCAGCTAGTAGAGTAACGGTTAAGATAAGATTAGTCTTGTCGACTTGTGGGTTCTTAAGGATGCGAACCAGAAGAAGGAGCGGGGCAAACCAACCTAGAAGAGCACGCGCCCAAAAAAGAGGGCTATTCAGAAGGAATTGGACGGAAGATGCCCCTTCAACACTTCCCCTAAGCATGGAACCATAGACTATATAGATGAATAGGCTGACGATCGTGCACCCGAGTGACCAATGAAGTAGTTGCTTCTTCTGAGCCGGTTTAAGCAGTCTTTGTCCTAATAATAGAGTACAGAGAGCACCTAAAAGTCCAGTGGTCAGCAGAAAGAAAAGAACGGGTCCGACATTATTCCAAGCAGGAACACGGGGTAGAACGTAAATCATGGCGCTGCTGGCAATACCCAATAGACCTAGTACAGAAGTGATACCTAATCCTAGAGCGCGCCTACCTGTTTGTTGCCTTGACTGCCAGAAAAGATAGATCCAGGCAAGGAATGTGAGGAGAAATAAGAGGATTTCACGGCTTAACCAAGAGGAACCAAGGTGAGTTAAGGCACGGTAGGCTGCTTCTGGATGCCCCAGATGAAAAAGTGAAGCCAATAGAGCAAGTGCCAATAGGGCCCCAGAAACTCGAATACCTTTTTTGAACAATTTGGTATCAAGATGATCACGGTCACGGTCGAGCCAGCAGAGCATCAGGATTATCCCGATCGCGACTTGTCCAAGAACAGTAAAAATAATTAAGGGCCATTCCCAGTCTCCCATAGGTTAATCCCTCCTAATTTGTTTGCCTTGTTTCGGCCCGATGAAACGAATCGACGGATTTGTGATTTCTACCCTAGGTAAACCAGGTAAGGTTTTGAGCACTCCGGTTTTCTGATCGAGGTTGTCATTGATTTCCACAAGTTCCAAGGCTCCTGGAATGCAGGCGGCGACACATGCTGGTTTTTCACCTTTGTCAATCCGCTGATAACAAAGATTACATTTCTCTACTTTCTTTTTTGCGGGGTTAAATTGGGGACGATCATACGGACAGGCCATGGTACATAAGCGACAGCCAATACATCGATTAGGATCATGGACCACAATACCATCTTCACGTTTAGTGTAGGCCTCTACTGGGCAGACACGGAGACATTCTGGATGAGCGCAGTGGTTACAGGCCATCGAGAAAAACATTCGGGTAGGAAGCGAGAAATCCTCTTCATGGAGTTGGAAAACCTTACGCCACTGGGGGGTTGCGTTAATTTGATACTCATTTTTGCAGGCCATTTCACACCCCCGACAGCCCACACATTTCTCTGAGTTGTGTAAAAAGCCAAGCTGTTTACTCAAAGGGATTCCTCCTTATGCTTTTTCAATCATTACGAAATTATCGTGAAAGGCTACCCCGTTGTTACCGGTTGCTTGTTTCCCCATATCGCTGGGAGTTGCTTTTAAGGTGTAATTAACATTGAAATTAGAGTTTTTATACCAAGACTCATAGGAGACGACGACATTAGGGGAGGTTGTTCGGGTTAGGTGAGCTTTGACCGTAATTGAACCAAGGTCATTGTAGACTTTAACCATATTTCCTTCGGTGATACCATATTTGGCGGCAAGAACAGGGTGAATCTCCACCTTGGGCTCGGGGTTTGTAGTCATCATCCAATCTAGGTTTTGGAACTGGGAGTGCAAAGCATGTTGCGGATGTGGAGTCATAAAGCGGATTGGGTATTTCGCCGAGTTCTTCATTTCTTCAACCCATATTGGGAGGGCAGGTAGCCCATTCTTCTTGGCCAATTCACTATGAATTTCAATCTTCTTTGAAGGCGTCCGGAATTTTCCATCGGACCAAGAGGCGGGAGGCATATTTGCCTTGCGAGGCCCATCAATGAGTTCTTTATAATCTTTGATTCCAAGCATTTGGTTCATTCCTGGGTTAAATTCTTTGGCCAACCATTCCTCTGGTGTTCCTGAGGTTGGAAAGGTGCAAGAACCGGATTCTAGGGCATTCATTTTTTTAGAAAGCTCTATGCCAATTTCAACATCACTTTTGGATTCGTACAGAGGGTCAATTGCCCGCTGGTTGATACCGACCCAATAGTGCCAATAGCTTGCCATGACATCCCAGTCTTCAAAATGGGTGGTTGCCGGCAATACAATATCTGACATTTCGACAGTCTTGTTGAAGAAGGAGTCTACTGTAACGACAAATTCCATGGAGGCAAACATTTTTTCAATGGCATGAGTGTCTGGATCTTGGGAGCCAGGATTTCGACAAGCAATCCAGAGCATTTTGACAGGAGGATCGCTTTGAACGGAGACATCGTGGGCAAAGTTGTTCATGTTGATGTTACGATCGCCTTCTTTGCCATCGGGGCTGATAAAACCTTTAGAACCCTTAGGTGCAGGATTTGTCATAGCGTTATAGTTGAAGCCCCACGTTTCTAAGTGCCCGTAGTTAACGCCCCCACCTGATTTGCCAATATTACCTGTCATAACTCCGAGAGCATCAATAATACGTACGTTTTGACCACCATTAACATGGCGTTGCATACCGTAGCCAACCCACATGCTTGCTGGTTTGGTTGTCGCGTATTCTCGGGCAATTTCCATGATGATGTCTTTAGGAACGCCTGTCTTTTCAGATGCCCAGTCCAAGGTTATATCTTTTTTGATATAGTCCACCCATTCATCGAACCCGATACTGTTGGCGCGGGCGTACTCCCAATCGACCCAATTATTATCGATAATATAACGTGCCATTCCCAAAGCGAGAGCTCCGTCTGTGCTTGGGTTGATTTGAATGTAGAGATCGGCTTTGGAAGCGGTTGACGTTACGATAGGATCGATTACAACCAGTTTAGTGCCATGTTCTCGAGCTTTGTTAATAAAGGGAATGCTGTGAATTGCTGTCCAAGCAGCATTCTGCCCCCACAGGATAATATATTTGGCATTAACCATATCTTCAGGGTCATTATTATACAGCGTACCGAAATCATAGGTCTGGGCATCAATGCCAGCCGGCCAGCAGGGTGTGCCTAAGGCGCGAGTCGTATAGCCGAGACTGGACATTGTTCCTTCTATACCATAGTGAACAATACCAAAGTTTCCTGAGTACTTATCCAAGCAGATTGGAAGTGTGGAACCGTAACGTTTCTTTAAATCTAAGATTTTCTTGGCAATTGTATCCATTGCTTCATCCCAACTGATGCGGGTCCAGTTGCCAGAGCCTCGAGGGGACTGCTTCATGGGGTACTTGATGCGGTCAGGGCTATAAACGCGACGGGGATAAGCATACCCTTTTAGGCATAGTTTTCCGTTGGTATAGCCATGCTTAGGGTCTCCTTCAACTTTTTTAAGGATCCCATCCTGCACATAGGTAATCGTCCCACACGTGTCGTAGCAGTTGCGGGGACAGACATTTCGAAACGTTTTCATTGTGTCGGAGGTCGGATCCGCTGCATTAACAGAGGGCGAATTCGTAAACATTTTAAAATTGAATAGGGTTAGGCTAGAGACAGCCGCAACTGCTCCCCCAAGGAATTTGCGACGCGATAATTTCATATAGGGCCTCCTTCGTGTTTAATCGACATTAAGAGTTGTTAGTGTATCGAGAAATTCACTTAATGCCAGGAAGACAGGATGATGGGTTGACTGGCGAACTCTCTGGGCAAACAATCCTAACCAGCGACTAGGATGTTGCGCCCAAAACTCTTGGTATAGGTCCTTATAGCGTTGAATTTGAATATCGTTATTTGAAGCTTGTGCGTCCATAATCCGACTTAAGAGGTAAGCCGCGAATTCAAGTTCAGTTGCTATAAAATCATCAGGTTCATGTGCTTGCCCTGCAACTTGTAAGTTTTCTTGCTTGTAGATTTTGCGGACAGCTAATGTTTGATCTCCCATCACTAAATGATCGGGAGACAAATAAACAGATTCATAGGGGGAGGCAATAGGAGCAGTTGGGCCGACGAATAGGCGGTTAAATTCATAGGTCATAACGAGATATTCATCGTCGTCCGCATTTGAATATTGAGCTAAAACATCGTTGGTTAAAATTAACTTCTCAAGTTTAAAGTAGCTGGAAAAGGCAGTACAAGAACTCACGAGTCGGCCTAATGTTTGATGGATTTTTTCTCCTCCTTCTGCGAAAAGTATACTAAAAGTGAGTAGGAGGTTTGCATGAATTCGCAGAACTTGGGGATGACAGTCCTCGTAAAATGTTATCAACAGTAGTCCTCCTTTCTTTTGAGATAAGGTCAATTACGAATTGTACTTAAATTAACTTTATGTCGTATAGTTCGGCCTTCTAAGTTTTGTTCCTTTAGAAGAAAAGATGAAAATGGGTGAAGATAGTTGTACAAAAAAACAAAAGCCCTTCTCCACTAGGGAGAAGGGGGATGGAATAACTACTAATTCTCATCGTTAGTCGTGCCATAACGCTTTTAATCGGCCGATCTTAAGTGCAAGAAATAGATTAACTTGGTTCTCCAGAGAAGATAAGTCACGGCCCAAGATCTCTGTTGCCTTTTTGAGACGGTAACGGAGGGTGTTCGGATGTAGATATAGCTTTTCGCCTGCAGCATTCATGTCTGTGTTGCACACGAAATACATTAATAATGTTTCTTCAAGAGCGAGATTACTCTCCTTGTCAAAATTTAGTAGAGGGCCGAGAACTTCAGAACGGTAGTCTTCCAGTTCCTGACGATCTAAGCGGTGTAATAAGCGCATAATACCGAGGTCTTGAAAAGAGACTAAACGATGGGGGGTATTAAATAGTTGCCCTAATTCGAGCGCCGCCCTTGCTTCTTGAAAGCTTCTGTGCAAGTAGCGCGCAGAATCATATAGGTTACCAAGACCATATTGGAACGGTTGTTTTCCTGGAAGAGATTTGGTCTGTTTCATGATTGGCTCAAGAAGTTCGAACGCTTTACCATGCCACTCTGGTGGGGGAAGCATGTCCTGGAGTGGAATGATGAAAACAACTTGACCATTGCGTTCAAGACAAATTGTTTTGGGGTGACTGTTCTGCATAAGCGCTGTCATTTCTGTAAATAATTGTTCGAAATGTTCTCGTTCTGCTGAATCGGGATCATAACCGGGTATCTCGCCAACAACGACAAAGTGAGGTTTAGCAAAATTCCATCCCCACAATTTGCCCCGTGAAACGATAACTTCAAGGGAATCAAAATTATTGTAAAGTAAATCAAAGAGAAAGTCCCTGTGGTGTTGACGTTCACTTTCCTGAATGCTCTGCATTTTAACTAGTTCAAGTATGATTAAGGTAGCGGTTTTATGGAGAAAAAATTGTTCAATACTTCCCATATCCTTGATATTTGTCGCGAGTCCCAAGAAGCCCAAGACTCCTTTTGGCCCTGAAAGCGGACACCAGGTTAGAGGAATAGTTTGGTAACCTTTCTCAGTCCATTGCCCAGTATAGAGTGGAGCGGATAGTGAGGAAGTGTTCGAAGATGGACTGCGCATTTCAGGGTGTTTGAAAGAAATGGGATTTATTGGAATTAATTTTCCTCCTGCCCAACCAAGAACTTCGAGTTGCTTATTCAAAAGGAAGATATCACACTCAAAAATATCCAGTAGGCTATTTAAAAATGAAAACCCATCTCCGTTTGTCAAATGTTCAGCGATCATCTGTGAATAGCGCTCGCTTGCCATAAGAATACGACCTAGTTCACGCTCTAACCAATCCGTTGCCTTTTCACAAAATATTGGCCAAGGAGAAGGGTCTTTTTGTGAAAAAAGAAAGGTAGTTTTTTCGCTAGAAATTACGAGAGTGAGAGAAATACTCCCGTTATCGGAAGGCTCTAAAATTATTATTTCACCGACAAAAGGTAAGGAGTGGGTTTTTATTCCTGTGAAGTGGAGCGTTTGGATGGTCATAAGGGAAACACTTTGGGATAAGGCTTTAATGCCGCCAAGAGTCTGCAAACATAAAGCGTCTAGAAGGCGACCAATAGTGATTGCTTGGGGTAGATTCAAGTTATCCATAATTCCACCTCGCAAAAATGATACTTCCTCACAGAAACATTCTTTGAAGTAATTCAGCAATCCCTTGAGGCTCACAGGCATTACCCGTTTTTGCTGGCTTTTGATCTAATCCTTGTAACCCCAAAGGTATTTGCCATCCGGTCAATTTGCTTAGCTCATCAAGGGCTTCCCATTCATCCTTCCAACTCTTATCTTTTTTTCCCTCTAACCCTTTTAAAACATCCGAGGCAAATTTAAAAGGGCTTGCCGTTGAGGCTATAACTGTGTATGTTTGATCGTTTGTTGTGGAAAGATAATCCTCGTACACTTTCATGGCAACTGCCGTGTGAGGGTCAAATACATACTGATAGGCTTTATAACTTCGGGATATTGTCTCTAGCGTTTCCTCTTCATTTGCCCACCCAGCAAAGACTGTGTCTTGGCAAAGTTTTAACGTGACTGGATCGACTGTAAACGTCCCCTGGTTTAAGGAGTCATACCAGGCCTGAACTCGCTCCGAATTTCGCCCACTCATCTCATATAGAAAACGCTCGAAATTACTCGATACCAAAATATCCATAGATGGTGAAATCGTTTGAAAGAAGGCTCGCTGGCTTTGATATACCCCAGTTGAAAAAAAATCGACTAGGACATTATTTTTATTCGAAGCACTAATAAGTCGATCGATAGGAAGTCCCATGCGTTTTGCATAATACGCTGCCAGTAAATTACCAAAATTCCCAGTAGGAACCACCACATTCATCTTGCTCCCAGGAGTAACTTTTCCTTGCTCTACCGCTTGCAAGTAGGCCCAATAATAATAAACGATTTGGGGCAAAAGCCTCCCCCAGTTGATGGAATTAGCTGAGGAAAAGATCAAATGTTTTTCCTGTAACTGCGCCTTCAAAGTGTCCATTGCAAAAATACGCTTTACTGCGGCTTGACACTGGTCAAAGTTTCCCTTAACCGCAACTACGTGGGTATTCATCCCTTCAGTCGTTGACATCTGACGCTCTTGAACGGCACTCACACCGCCCTCTGGGTAAAAGACAACAATATGCATACCGTCTCTGTCTTTAAACCCTTCCAACGCAGCCTTTCCGGTATCTCCGGATGTTGCGACGAGAATTAAAACGTCTGTATCAAAATTCAGGTGATTAAGACTAACTTTCAATAAGTCTGGCAACACTTGCAATGCCATATCTTTAAACGCTGCCGTGGGCCCGTGCCAAAGCTCCAGCACTCCAAACTTTCCTACTGAAATTAGAGGTGCCGGGTTAAGCCCATCAAATGTTCCATCTGCATAGACGTTTACAATGTCGGAGAGGACGTCCTGAGAGAACTCAGGTAAATAAGGCGTCATGACATGTTGGGCGACGTCACGATACGTTAACCCCTGAAGGTCCTGCCAATTCAAGGTGGGAATGGTTGAAGGAACAAATAGCCCTCCATTTGGTACCATGCCTAAAGTAATTGCTTGCGATGCCTTTTGTCCAGAAAGATTACCCCGTGTGCTTTCGTACAAGACTATTCCCCCCATGATATTAGATCATAATTTTTATCAGCTATTCGGTGTATATTCGCCATTGGAAGACATATTTCCTCTCTAGAAGGACAATTCTATTATATGATTCGCCAATTAAGTTTAAGACATATTCATATTTTAGAGGAAATTATAAGGTCCTGTTGAATAACTTGTAACATCCATTTTGATCTCTATTACACCGGAGT
>PKWS01000419.1:2094-3891 GCA_003132105.1 Desulfosporosinus sp. | reverse complement strand
AATGGATTCATGCGGCATCCACCCCACTCCTTCGACAGGCATACAGTATTTACAGCGTAGATTACAGCGATCTGTCACTGAGATCCTAAGATAGTCGATTTTCCTTTGAAATTGATCCTGCATAAAAAACCTCTTTTCGAGATTAAATTTCAAAATAAAAAAACCCGCGGTCTGTAAACAACCGGGGGATTCAATCCACCTGTCGACAGACTCCTTTCCAGCAGGAGATATTATAGTTTCCCATAATACCCGAGTGCCTTAAAGGCACTTGTCTGGTCACCATAGCTTTTGCTTTAGGTGATCCAGCTTTGGAGTGATGACGAAATAATTTAATCTCTTCTATATACTGAGATAATTCGCGATATATTGTAATATTCCTTTTTTCTACGCTACCTAATACATTTTTGTCAATTTGTTAGAAAACAATTCAGGTTTCATATAGGAAACTTACTTCAGGNNCAAATGAAACGGTTACGCATTCCATTCTAAAAGCAAAGGGACCACTTCTCGAATGGGTGGAAGACACAGTGGTTCGAGAGGTTCCATTAACCATCCACTACAACGGTGAGGAAATCGCGACACTTTTGTGCTCCCCTTCCCAAACCGAAGAACTCGTCTATGGATTTCTACTTAATGAAGGGTTTATCCGTGTTCCGACGGACGTATATAAAATTCGCCATGATCCAACCGACCACTTAGTTTGGGTCGAAGGAAAACCATGTGTCTTGCAAAAAGAGCTGATGAGCAAACGCTTTGTTTCCGCTTGCTGTGGTAAAAGTAGAGCCTCATTTTGCTTTGCCAACGATGTTCTAATGGTCACAGCGCTCACCTCAACCTACTGTATTCCACTCCAGGAGGCCTATGGTTACATTAAGTTTCTACAATCCAACTCAACACTCTTTGATTCAACCGGAGGAGTTCACAGCGGAGGGGTTGGCTATCAGGGTAAAGTACTACAGACGAGCTATGACATTGGCAGGCATAATGTCTTTGATAAACTCAGTGGCAGTGCCTTTCAAGCAGGATTAAATCTCGAAAACCATGTGATTTTTTTTAGCGGTCGAGTTTCCTCAGAAATCCTGCTCAAGGTTGCCAAAATGAAAGTTCCCATCCTCATCGCCCGTGGTGCGCCAACGGATATGGCCCTTTCTCAGGCGGCTGCTTTGAACATCACCGTTATAGGGTTTGCAAGGGAGGAGCGCCTTAATATCTATACCTGCCCTGATCGAATTATCCCTTAAGGATAGCCGACCAATCTTCCGGAGTATTTACATTACAAAAGACCTCACTCAAATTATGAAAATTCTGAAGTTCCGTTTCTTCTACATACCGTACGGAACAAGACGGGTAGAAATCGATAATCTTGAGGCGATCCGCTTCAAGATTATTTTTAATTGAGGGAAGGCAACGCCGATGATAAAAGGCGTGTAACGGGTGAAGGCCGGATTGAAGCTGTGGAACGACAACATCATACTCCGGAATCCAAGCGAACATAAAACGGATAAGCTCCGCTCTTAAAAACGGCATATCACAAGCTACGAAAAAAACCTCATCATAGGTCGCCGCTTTTAAACCCTGATAAAGCCCTTCTAAAGGGCCTCGACCAAGAACCTCGTCTAGAATGACCGGCACTTCGTAGCCTGCATACAGTTCAGGCTTGTTGCTGCTAATCAAAACTTCCGCAAACACCGCTTGTAAGACAGTTAAACTCCGCTCCACTAAAGGCTTGCCCCCTAGTTCAAGAAAGGCCTTATTTTTATTCATTCGCGAGCTTTTTCCGCCTGCTAGCAAAATACC
>PKWS01000419.1:0-2037 GCA_003132105.1 Desulfosporosinus sp. | reverse complement strand
CGTTCCCCCACAATGGTTACGGGGACTCCAATCGCATCGGTTACTGTTCTCATTTCTTTTAAGTGCTTAGGAAATAGAATATTTTTCTCAGTAAATAAAATTCCTTTACCCGAAAGGAATCGCTTAGCGCGTGCACAGTGTGGTCAAAGGGGTACAGTATACATAATCACAGCTTGTTTCATAAACCTTCACTCTCTCCTTGTTTGATTTCTATTTGGAATTAAAGCCAACTGTTCTGCCTTAAATGTACCACATCAAACTTTTACTGTCACGTTATTCAATCCTGACATTATAGATAACCAATTCCCCCGAAAAACCCAAATATTTCTATATGATGAGGAAACTCGATCCCTTTGAACCTGATCTGGTTAATACCAGCGGTGGAAATGGAAAGCTAATCGTTTTTACTTATAGAAGTATAAATGAGAACTGCTTACCGCAGTTCTCATTTATTTAATATTTTTATCCTCCCTGGTACCATGGCAGTAAGATGGGAACCCCCGGCAAACACGTATGTAGAACAAGTGAAAGGCTCATTGAAAAATATTAACGATTTAAGATATTTTTTTACCGAAATGAAGAGCTCTTTTTACGGTGCTACGGTTAACTGAAAAATCTTGAATCACGGTCTTTTCTCCATCTGGCCCCACCAGCCACTCCTTTTGTTCCACAAGATAAAAGCCTGTAAAGCCGCCCATTGTTTCTGGTGGAAGTACAATTGCATCGAGAATCGGGGTGTTCGAGGAATAAACCACTTCCAAATTAAGGTGCCATGTCCATCCCAGTTGGTTTCCGGATAAATATTCCCATAGTTCAGCCTTCTGCCATGCCCCATCACCTGATGGAAGGCTTAAATGAACCATGGGGTCAAAAAGTTTATCCCATTTCCTCTTAACAAAAATAATGTCCGTTCCTTTCGGATCAAAAGGAACCGGGGGCAAACCCGATAAAAAGGCATCCCAATTTTCTAAAGTTCCTTTATACATCGGTGCTTGAGCGTTATAACCATATTCGTCAGATTGAGCAACAGCGACACCAGGAAAAGAAAACAACATTACAAGCAGCAAAACCATGAAAAGACAATTTCCCTTGGCTTTCATATTAATTCCCCTTACTATTAGTACATTAGTACCAAGCTTCCATTCTCCTACGTCTCCCCCAGCATTTATAATAGCGGGGGTCTTTGTCAGCGTCAACAAGGACTGGCCTCTGAGCAAGTAGATGTGTACGTTGGGAAAATTGTATAAAAAGTTGTCCCATCATTTCCCGTTTTAAACTCAAAAATAGCTTTATGCCTTTGGGCGATTCCTATAGAAATAGCTAGTCCAAGGCCTGTTCCAGATTCTTTTGTGGTAAAAAATGGAGTGCCAATTTTCTCTTGTATTTCTCGAGGTATTCCAGTTCCATGATCTTTGATGGCTAATACGACTCTATCTTCTTGTAAATAGGTACTTATGATAACACTCCCATGTTCTGGGGTGACCTCCAAACCATTACGTACTAGGTTTAAAACAAGTTGTTTTATTTCATTTTCGTTGATCATGATATCTGGTAATATATTGAGATCAAAAACAACTTCTTTATTGTTGTTATAGGCATCTGCTTGAAGCATAGGGAATACTTTATTGATAACCTCATTGATGTTTTTGGGTTTAATATTATCTAGGTTTGCTTTAGCCAAGGATAGAAAATCTGTAATTATTTCATTGGCACGGTCAATCTCAGAGACCATTAGCTCCATATACTCTTTATCTTGGGCGTAGTTGGCTTTTGACCAAAATAACTGCAAAAATCCCTTGACAGTAGTTAGCGGATTTCTTATCTCATGACTGATTCCAGCTGCTAACTGCCCAATAAGATTAAGTCTTTCCAAGCGGGCAAGCTCTAGCTGTTGTCGTTTCAGTACGGTAATATCTCTAAAGAAAACTGTCAATCCTTCCTCAAATGGATAAGCATGATATTCATAGTATTGATCAGAAATTATAAAGCCTTCTGCTTCCCAATGAATAGATTCCTCTTGAGACATCGCTTCTTGCA
>PKWS01000033.1 GCA_003132105.1 Desulfosporosinus sp. | reverse complement strand
CCCAAGTTATTTTTCACGCTACACCTCATTTAGGACTATTATACCCCTAATCCAGATAAAACAAAAATAAGTGCTAGTGGATTAGCACTTATTCTGCATGTATTGTTACTGCTTTTTAACGGTCGCCGGGACTTTAGCCGTTGTATCAACGGTAAAGCGGAAACTTGCCTCGTAAGGATGTTCTACGCCCCCTACAGGATTAGGTTTGATGCTTAAAGTCATTAAATGCTGTCCAGCTGTGGCGTTTTTCCCTAATGCGTCCCCTAATATTTTGATCTGACGAAAAGCTACGCGATATGTGGCACCCGGTTCTAAAGAGGGTATTGTACCAGGTGAGGTTACTTTTTTCGTATCATCTCCAACGAGTGTTACTTGCAATTCTATTGGAACGTTCGTCATTTTCTTGGCTGTTCTGTTTTGTACAGTTGCGATCAGGTCAAACGTTTTAGTTGTGATCACTTGTGCACCTTTTAACGTTACGCTCCCATAAGTTAGATCCTTGACTATTGATGCTGGTTCCAATGTAATACTAAGCATTTTAATTTCTGGGTCAACGGTAACTTTGCTTACACTCGCATTTGTGTTTTGCCAAAATGATAATCCACCAAACCCGATCAGACAAATCGCAACAACACTGGCGACCATGACGAAGTATTTTCGGTTAATTGCAATAATTTTTGCCAAAGCTGAAAACCTCCTAATTATAGATTTTATCTCTTTAAAAAACCTATGCATGTCTTTTAAGGACATGCATAGGTTTGAAAAATTATTTTTTTATTTTTTTATTTTTTTAATTCTCGTTCATAATACATCTGATGGCGAATGTCTTTCTCTACGGTTAAACGGAAAATCCGTGAGGATTGAATTATCCGAGATGTTGTACGTAACCCTATATAGTCTTCCATTTCATCAAGTGAGAGATTAGAGGTAATAATAGTGGGTAGTAACTCATTCATGCGATAATTAATAATTGAATAGATTCGATTCCGTGTCCAGTCCGTATAATTATGTGCCCCTAAATCATCTAGAATCAGAATAGGAATCGTGCGGGCTGTATCTAGTAAATCCATTTCATTGACTTCAGACTTATAGGTTGCCCTTAATTCATCCAAAAGATCTGGAACCACTAAAAAAAGGACTTGAAGTTGTGCTTCCATGAGTTCATTGGCAATGGACGCCGCTAGAAAGGTTTTCCCCGATCCCACCGGGCCAGTGAACAGAATTCCTAGAGCATGGGAGTTAAGCTTACACTCCTCGACAAAGCTTTTGGAAGCGTTTAAGGCTCTTGAAGCCGCTTCACGATGCGATGGGTCTTCTTTTTCAGGTGTGTAATAATCGAACCTAAATTTATCTAGACGACACTTCATCAATTCTCGCGAAATCCGGGCATTGCGAAACTGATTTTCCAGTTTTCTTGTTTGCATACAGCTGCAGGGATAGGCCACCTCCCCTTGAAGAACGATCCCACGATCATGGCAAGTAGCACATTTAAACGCTTCAACTTGATTTGAATGATCAGTCTCTCCATAATTCTGGTTGCTCGAGGGGGAATTAGATTCAGAGTTTGGCGTGGATTTCAAGTTAGGATTATGTGTTTTAGTGGCTAAGACATTACTTTTCAGGATATCTTTTACACTTCTCATCTTGATCCTCCTTTAAAATCCAGGCTGTATATTTTGAAACTACAAGTAGAAATTATCATATTTATTCGGCGCAGTTTTTGGCACTTGATTTTTAGGTTTAGTAACTTTTTTCTCTTGACGTGATTGAAAATAAGCATCTTCCGCCTCGATTTCGGTTCGTGTGCGAAGTCCCTTCTTCTCCCATTCTCGAAGAATAGAATCTAGATAGCGGAAGTTTCGAATACCAGCACTCACTCCTCTTCTTAAGGCTTCAATAATTAGCTCTTCAGAAAAATGAGATGAAAGCCAACGATCTATGTTTTCACACTCTAAGTGAGTGAGTAATCGACCTAATTCTTGTTCAAAGGTATGGACTAAGTTTTCCATAGACGGATTTATTGGAGTGGAGATCGATTGCGGCGAAGATTTNNAGTTCATCGATTAAATTAACAAAACTATAGGTATTACCCCACTTTTGATCGCTAGGATTCCAATACCTTTCAATCGCGAGTAATTTCTGCTCCACCAATCGGCCCACAACTTCCTCAATATCTGCAGGAGCTGCGGTCATACGAACAGCTAAGGTGGCTATTGAAGGGTACGGGTTTGATTCAGCTTCACATAGAATCTGAATCAACACCATCATCTCACGATCGTTTATTCCAATTTCTTTATAATGAGTTAAGAGATATTTAGGAATTGATACTACACCGGAAAAGAAAAGAGTTTGTGTAAAGCTCCCATAAACGCTAACTTTATTCATTGATGCTCACTCCCTATGTTCCCCACCAAGAAATTACTTAAAGTGTTCTCTTTTTTTATTTATTATCCTCCCGAAAAAATGGTAACAAAGAATATTTTGGTCACAAATTGCTTAATAAAACATGAAATAATATAAATAGGTCGATATGTTCTCCATATTATGGCAGGAGAACAAGAGTCTTTTGGAGTATATAGTTTCCAAATGAACTAAGGAGGACAAAATATGGACTTTCGGCAAGAACTTATAGATATCGTTGATAAATCTGGTGCTCACCCTGCTTGGGGTATTAACCATTGTTTTAGGGTCTATCATCTGGCAAAAGAACTCTCTACTGGCTTAACTCTAGATGATGAAGTTCTTTATACTGCAGCAATGCTGCACGACACAGGAAAATACCCTATCTATGCGCTCAAAAACATTGACCACGCATTGCGTTCAAAGGGAGTTACATCAAACATCCTACAACAAATGATGTTTTCTCCCATCAAATTGCCGATGGTTTTAGATGCTGTAGAAAACCACATGTATTACTCCGAACCAGGACGGTGTGATGAGGCTGTCTATTTACGCGATTCAGACATATTGGATAATTTAGGAAACATAGGCTTAATGCGTTTATTTAGTTTGGTCGGACAAGATGAATTGATTTTAACACCTGAAAATGCAATAGATAGAGCTCGTCTTTTTGCTGATGCCCTTCCGCGCAAAGTATCTACCAAAGCTGGAAAACGTCTGGCGTTAAAGCGACGTGAAGAAACGTTTCGTTTCTTGGCCGGGATAAAACGCCAAACTGCAGAATTTGCTTGGCTTTAATTAAGTATTTTACTACTTAGGCTGCGTTCCTCGTTCTTGTTCTTCAAGCAAGAGTGTCATACTGTCTAGAAGATTCACGACCCTATCAAAATTATGTGTCCGTTGCCCTTCATTAATCAGCTGATTGAGATGGTGGCGCAGTCGGACATAAGCTCTATTAACTTGAGCCCGAGATTGGTGTGATTCGGACATTTTAGATCGTTTGAGTGTACGTTTGAGCGGTTGATATGTTGCTGTGATCACCCGTTTCTCGGAGGAAAGGTGCTCCTTCTCTTCACTAGGATTGATAGAAGCATCCTGTGATAACCATTCTTTGTCTGGAGAATGCCTCACGATTTGATCGGGTAGGAATTCAATAATCTCCCCAAGTTGAGGGATAATAGATGTTTTGCCAAATGTTTCTTCAATTTTATTGGAAAAAATGATTTGAGCTTCCAATTCACCATGAACAAGAATTAGTTGCTCCGCCTTTTTTCCTATGAGAGAGAGCCAATTAAGCAAAGCGGCTTGATCAGCGTGAGCTGATAAGCTGTCCATGTGACTGATGCGAGCTTTAACTGCAACCTTCTCTCCGTGTATAGTTACAGTCTTGACACCATCAGAAAGAATGCGGCCGAGTGTGCCTTGTGCCTGATATCCTACAAAAAGTACGGTTGCCTTCTCCCGCCACAGGTTGTGTTTAAGGTGATGTTTTATTCGCCCGGCATCAGCCATGCCGCTAGCGGCAATTATGATCGAACCGCCTTCAATCTCATTAAGCGCCATTGAATCCGCAGCAGTTAGACTGAAATGAACGTTGGGCATGTTCAGAGGACTACTGCCCTGATTAATCAGTTCACGAGTCTCTGAATCAAAATGTTCGATGTTTTCTTGGAATATTTTCGTCGCTGCGATAGCTAAGGGGCTGTCAATATAAACTGGCAAAGTAGGGATGCGATGTTCCTTTTGTAATTTTAAGAGATAATAAAGAAGATCTTGCGTCCGTTCAATTGCAAAGGCAGGGATGATTAAATTCCCTCCAGCTTCATAAGTTGTACGAATCGTTTCTGCAAGCTGTTCAGAGCGATCTATTTTTAGCATATCTGGGTTTTCATTGACATGAAGACGATTTCCATAGGTAGTTTCCATAACGACAATGTCAGCTTCACTTAAGATACTTGGATCTTCAAGATAGGGTTGTTGAGCATTGCCTATATCACCGGAAAACACGATGGTTTTACTTAAGTCTGGTTCTTTGACGTAGAGCACAACATGTGACGATCCTAAAATGTGGCCAGCGTCGTAGAGTTGGAAAGAAACAGTCGGAACGAGATCGACTATTTGATTATAGGGCGTTGCATGTAAGTGTGGAAGGGTATCGAGAGCATCTTGGACAGTATAAATCGGAACTAAAGGCTGAAGTCCGGATCTTGCCCGCTTTCGGTTTTTACGCTCCACTTCCATTTCTTGAATATGACCACTATCAGGAAGCATTATTGAGCATAATTTAGTCGTTTCAGCTGTAGCCCAGATAGTGCCTTTGAACCCAGCCTTAATCAATTTTGGCAGCATTCCTGAGTGGTCTATATGAGCATGGGTTAAAATAACGGCGTCAATACTTGCTGGATTATAAGGGAACTTGCTGTAATTTAGTTCTTTCAGCGCTTTGGATCCCTGAAACATTCCGCAATCTATTAAAATACGAGATTCGCCTGATTCCACAAGAAACGATGATCCAGTGACAACTTGTGCCGCTCCGAAAAAGCTAATTTTCATCAAATAATCCTCCAAAAATAGCGTCTGAATAGCTTACAATCCATTCACTTTGCCAATACTTACATAGTTATTATTTTACCCGTTTAATTAATGATTAGCAACAATCACTGTGAACCCTCTATAATAGCATCTTAATCAAGATTAATAAATTTCAGTTTAACCGCTTTGAGAGCTGCTTGTGTGCGGTCCTCAACGGCTAATTTACGATAAATACTTGATAGATGATTTTTGACAGTCTTTTCACTAATAAATAAGGCAGTTCCGATCTCCCTATTGGAAGACCCCCTCACGACATAATTGAGGATTTCCATTTCACGATCACTTAATCCACAAGTATTTTTCAAAGGGCTTGGATGTGTCAATTGGTACAGCAATTTTCCAGTGACGCTAGGTGATAAGATTGGTTCACCAGCATACACCTTGTGAATGGATTCGATCAATGTTTTCGAGTCAACATCCTTGAGCAAATAGCCTGCCACTCCAATTTCAAGGACCTGGAAGACCTTTTCATCAGAATCATCAACCGTTAACACTAGAATACCTATTTCGGGGCATTCACGCCGTATGACGCGGCCAGCTTCTAAGCCATTTACCCCAGGCATATTAAGATCCATTAATAATATATCGAACTTCATGCTCCGTGCGGCGTTAATGGCACCTTGTCCGTCTCCAACTTCTCCAACAACTTCAATTCCATCTTCAAATTCTAAAATTCGGCGGAGTCCTTCTCTTAACAGTGGGTGGTCATCGGCAATCACGATTCGGATCATGTTGTCGTTCCTCCCTCATGTCCTGATGGAATTGACAGTTCAATCGTAGTCCCCTTCCCTAATGTTGATTGTATAGAAAAATGTCCGGAGAACATTTCTACTCGTTCACGCATTCCTATGAGTCCAAAATGTTCCCCTGGAGTGGTCAAAGCAAAGCTCACTTCAAAACCTTTACCATAATCTTGGATACGGGCAATTGTCCAATCTTCTTGGTAGATCAACAAAATGTCCACTTTTGCTGAGTGCGCATGTTTTGCAACATTGGTCATTCCCTCTTGGACTAAACGAAAAAGAGCTACCTCTAATGCAGGAAAGAGCCTTTTTTCTCGACCTTCAATCAGAAACTCACATTTAATTCCATAGTTCTCTTGAAAGTTATCTAAATATTTAGAAATGGCAGGCACAATTCCCAAATCATCCAAAGCCATAGGGCGAAGATCAAATATAATCCTTCGAATATCTTGTAGATTCGACCGTACGAGATTTTTAAGGTCGAGGAGTTCGGCTTTAACACGAGTAGGATCAAATTCGAGTAACTTTTCTGCAATTTCCAAGCGTAAGACGATGTTGGCAAGTGTTTGAGCCGGGCCGTCATGTATTTCCCTTGCTACTCGTCTTCGTTCTTCCTCTTGTGCTCTAATAACTCGCAAACCCATTTCTATTTTTTGATCGTGGTTCTGGGCTTTTAGCGAATCCGCAATCCCGCCCTGCAATAAGCTAATTGCTATACTAACCTGAGTCATCAGACTTTGGGCTCGATCAACCGTCGCTTGCATCTGGCGCAGGGATCGTTCAAGATCATCTCGCCATT
Organism: Desulfosporosinus sp.; assembly: GCA_003132105.1. Lineage (GTDB taxonomy): Bacteria > Bacillota > Desulfitobacteriia > Desulfitobacteriales > Desulfitobacteriaceae > Desulfosporosinus. The sequence goes on along the minus strand of PKWS01000033.1, from coordinate 1,450 downwards.
TTCTTAATTGAATTTCTTTGGCTTGCAAGAGTTGTAGATTAACTTGAGCATCTTTTGCTTGTGAATAAGTTTCGAACATCTCTTCTTGGGTGTGTTTTTGATGCGCTCGATTTACTTCCATAAGTCTCTGACGCATTCGTCGATCGACCTTTTCTTGATCATTGACTTGTAAAATAATCTCCGCAATATCTGATTTAAGCTGAGAGAGTTCAATCGTCAGCCTGAGCGTCTCAGTTCGGGATGTTTCTACAATAACAAAGATTTCTTCTTTACTTAATTCGATCGCAGTCAAGGTGGTTTTCATGATTTTGCCTAACTGGTCCGACACAATTATTCCTCATTTCGATATCTTGGTTAAATTCCAATTTTCCCCTCTCTGTGTAATTCGACAAAGAATTAATATTTCCTACTAAGAATGTAGAAAAATAACTAAATATTACCCTTTCTTGTAATGATTTCTTGAACGCTGGATTTCTCTGATTCCTCTCTCTAATCTGCGAGGAAACATAAGGTCGCTAGAACTACACACGTAGACCTTCCAGCCTTCCTTATTAAGGTTTTCCACGTGACAAGACTGCTCGGGATTATGTAGACAAATTAGGATATCCTCCACTTGTGCCAGAAATGTTTGACCCATTAAGTTCAGACTCCAACAGACAGAGACGTTTGGAAAGATGTTGCTTAGAACGTTTTTAAGATGATCTGCCTGCTCTGGGACTTGCTTCTTACGTATAATTCCATAGGGCTTTGTTGTAATTGATGGAACTAAAGATGAAGTAATCACTGAGGAACTATCGTTTGTGATAGCCAGAGGTTCAACTAATTCAAGGGCTTGTAACTCAACTTTGGCTTCCCAGAGGTTTGTGGTCGAGCTATTGACTGATGCAAGAACAGTAATTACCTGCTCATTAACGAACTCATCATTTAATGCATTCACAGATCGTCCTATATTTTCTCTTGCATCTTCTTTTGTAGTCTCAGGAGTTATATTTTTAGAAGAAATTATGGTTTTTAAGTCCTCATTGGTTTGGGTATCAATCGCCCTCGTCATGCCTTCATGTATCATTTTGTTCATTGTAACTTGGAATGTTGAAAAGTTATTAATGACCCTTGAGTCAGGCAGTTGTTGCTCGAGGAGTTGTTTAAGTCCATCTTCTAAATATTCTGATGGAAATATTGAAATCCCTTGTAATAAATGCGTAACTTTCGTGACTAGTTGACAACCCTTTTGAAACTCTACCTCTGAATCAACCCCAGTTAATAGACACACTGTAAATATTTTTTCTGTGATTTGATCTATCCACTCTTCTATTCGAGGATCACTATGAAAATATGCTTCCAAGGTTAGCCACCTCCAGATTATAACTCTGTTGATAGCTATGCTTGTATCCTAGAAGGTATGAATATTCCAAGTAAATAACCCACAGCGTAAAGAAAACTTGGCTGGCGC
>PKWS01000423.1:3841-4113 GCA_003132105.1 Desulfosporosinus sp. | reverse complement strand
TGCGTGTTGTCACTTCGCCAGGGTTCAAACTAAATAACTCTAAAACGTACAGGACTTTCGTAGTATCGCTCAAATAATATCCTAAAATCTTGACAGTTACTCCAACTATATCATCGTTGACTATTAGTACCGCTAAACTGGTAGTTGGCCTAACGCCCTTAACTGGTGTATTCTCAAATAAACCAGTTGTTAAGTCGATACCCGGTTTTTTTGTTCTAATGTGAAATTTATTATTATTATTAGTTGCACTTGGAGATGTCAAAGTCATAGTA
>PKWS01000423.1:2246-3817 GCA_003132105.1 Desulfosporosinus sp. | reverse complement strand
GTTTTCGACAGAGGGTTTTATAAGGTAACCGTTGTACCCATCAATAACAATATCAGACAAGCCGCCGGCCATTCCGGCGATTACAGGCTTGCCACAGGCCATGGCTTCCAAGGCGGCGAGACTTGTTCCTTCGGTGGAACGGGAGGGAATAAGGACAATATCTGCCATCTGATAAATTTCAGGCATCATCTCAAAGGGCTTCCAGTAATAATAACAGCGTTCCTGTTTAGCTGCCCATTGGGACATCAGCATTTCTATGGTGTCATCATGACCTCTTCCACAAAAATGAAATTCAATGGTGGGATATTTCTCCGTTAATATCTCGGCAGCTCGCATTGTTTCATTGATCCCACGTACCGGAACCATCCGACGGGGAAACAGAATGCGGATTTTATCGTTTGTCAAATCCTCTTCAGGGGGACAGAAGAGGTCGGTGTCCACATAATTGGGAATATACTCCCACTTATTATAAAAGCTTGGCAAGGTAGCATTAAAATAATTAATAGTGTTGGTATCTACAGACACAAGTTTTTGCGGTCCGGCCAGTGAAATTCCCATACGCCTTAGCCATTCTTGTTTGATTTCCTGTTTTCCGGTGGTTGTGTCAAATCCAGGCCAATCCCAATACACTCCATGACTTATGCCGATACTTTTTTCGCGAACTAAAGGATAGGCTAAGGATAGAATAAAATATAACGTGTAATCAAAAGACATGGCGTTTTCATAAAAGGCCATATTCAGTTCAGGGAAAGTATGATATTCCGTCTTATTGGCAGGAATCCCGTGTATTTTTATACCGTCAAATTCTTTTGTCCAGTTGTCTCCCATTTGCCATACTTCCACATTATAGCCCATATCCCGTAGTAGGCGGCAAAAGTCCACCTGGTAGCGTTCTGCTCCTCCTGTAATGATTCGTTCACCCTTGGGATGAAAAAAATTTGTTGTTAGTAAAGCTACTTTTTTCGCCATATTTCTTGAGCTCACCTCTTTTATTATTAATTGCAATTCTTGTTCTTCTTTTAAAATAAACTGGCTGGGTTCAGCCAGTTTATTTCAGGAATAACCTACCTGCCCAAACAAGATTACGTTCAAAAAGTATTAACTTATTGGGGAAGCCTGAGCGACAAATACCAGGTCTACGTCGAGGTCAAGATTTTCGACAATATTACCACTGGCAGAAGGCAAACTTACAACAAATGTCAACAACTCGCCTGTTGTAGCTGTTAAAACCCGGCCGCCTGTTGGCTGTTCAATAAGCCCGGAAACAGCACCGTCATAAAGCTGGGTAGCACCCTGAGCAATATAAATGTTTAACCGGTCTGCTAAAATTTGGGCTTGAACGGCACTGGTTGTACCACCAGCTTGCCAATCNNGGATTCCCCGGGAATAAGCGCGGTCGGGGAAAACAGAGCCGTTGTGGGGCTTAAAGTCAAGGCTACATCGGCTGTTCCGGCAGTACTGCCGCTACTGGTGCTGCTTATTGTAAAAGGCATGTTCAAAACTCCTTTTCTTTAGAATGATCTTCAAAATAATATATGAATCTAAATGGACAACTGTTCCACCCATTTTTC
>PKWS01000423.1:0-2236 GCA_003132105.1 Desulfosporosinus sp. | reverse complement strand
CGTATTTAGATGTTATATCTGATGGGTTAGCCCAACCCAGGTGTTTGATTCTAATTGCGCTTTCATAATGAACCAATTGTCTGTAAGCCAGAGGGAGACGTCCGCAGTGAAATTTTAACGATGGCCAGGCAGATTCTAATTGAGGCTGATACTTAATTAAATAGATGGAAAAACCGCGCAGCCATGGATTCCAAAGGCCGTCGACCCGGAAAAAGTCCTCATTCCCCCAGCAATCAAAAAGGCGAAAACCTATGGCTTTAAAATTGCTTTGCCTTAATAAATAAGGAATTTCCTTCAAGCAGCTTTCTTCCAAAAACTCGTCGGCGTCGATTGCCAAAATCCATTCAGGTCTATTTTCCAGCGTATAATGCCATAATTCCCGGCGCAGTTCAGACTCATCGGTTAAAAACATTGAGTGGGGTTGACGATAGAGCTTAACACGAGGGTAACTAAGACATAACTCGGGAGTATCATCCTCGGAGGCATCGTCCATGATGATGATATTATCGACGAAAGTAAGCAAAGATTCCAAACAGCGCCTCAAATAGCGGTCTGCTTCATTACGAACAATCATCATTGCTGTAAGTTTTGGCATACATCATTCACCTTCTTTTCATTCAGGATAAAGGATAAATTTTGTGAATACATTGTCGCCAGCGAGCTTCCCACGCTTGGCGGGTAAAGGCCTGAGAAGTGGTATAGGCGTATTCTCCCAAACGAGTGCAGACTGACGGATTCTCTATCAGGAAAAGAAGGGACTGATACAGACTTTCAATTGACGGATGAATAAGGAGACCGTTATAACCGTTGATAATGAGATTGGTGAGACCGCCAACATCGGTGGCGATTACCGCTTTGCCCATGGCCATCGCTTCCAGACAGGAAAAGCTTGTTCCTTCTGAGTAAATACTAGGAATAACAACAATATCTGCCCTGGCATAGACATCCGGCATGGACTGATAATCGGGATGGCAATAGAGAATGCTCTCCTTGCCCGTAACGTTTTCTCTCCACTGATAAAAAAGATCGAGGTATTCCGGCTTATTGGTGTCGATGGCAAACTCAAATTCCACTTGAGGGAATCTGGCTAATAACGGTGGAATAACTTCTTTCAAAATTCCGAAGCCCCGTTCAGGTGACAACCTGCGCGGGTAAAGAATGCGGACACGGTCGGTATTCTTTGGCTTTCGGGGATAGTAATACCTGGAATCTGCGAAGTTGGGAATCACCCGAACTTTTTGATCAGCCAAATGGGGATAGATGGCCCGAGTTACATTAAGAAAATTATAATCACAGGAGACAATTAAACTAGCTTGTTCCAATGCGCTGGCTACATGGCTTTCATAATATTTTCGGGCTTGCAAAGGGGAAGAACCCGGAACTTCCCACCAAACGCCATGAGAAATACATATAGACTGGGGCCTATAAAAGGTTTGCTGAACAATGGAAGAATATAAGACTCTTCCACTGATTTCTTTTTCCATTCGTTCTATTGTTTTATGAAGATCCCGTGAGTCTGCTTGATAACCGTAAACTGGCCAATCCAAACTGTAATTGCTGAAATCATGATGGGCATTCTGGTGAAAAGAAAGGTCATAACCCATCTCTGTCATTAGTTCAGCCAGAGCAATCATGTACCTTTCCAAACCGCCGATGATTTGTTTGTTTCCGTCCCAGTTGATAAGGTTGGGAATAAAAATTGCTAACTTATTATCCATACGGATTATTCACACTCGCTTTCGCTAGAAGTATAACGGGCAACACAAAACAGTTCATGGCCTTTGAAGTTGGCCTAGTAGTAGGCCATAAGAACCATAATTTCCCGAAACACAAGATCGGAGTAGACATTGAAACGCAGTTGAATTGCTTTAATGTCACTTACGGGCTGGTTTAGCTCCTGCCGGAAAAAGACTTACCATTGTAAAACTCCTTCCTCAAGAAATTTGGAGTCATATTCAATATATCCTTGGGAGACAAGAATCGTTCTCGTTTTTAAGCTTTTCCTAAATTTTTCACTATCTCGTCCACATTTGCCTCTGATTTATAGGTCTTCCCATATTCTAAGCTAATTCTTCAACCATGAATAATACAGAAAACGAGCGGCGATGTGAGATCATCAAAGAAACTAAGCCGGTTGAGTTTTTTATTTCTACCCCTCCCCTATTTCCTCCACCCTCATCCCACTCTTCAATTCAAAAACAAAATGCGTTGGTATGAGAATTTCTATCTTCTCAAC